>MTNI01000169.1 GCA_002011415.1 Candidatus Acetothermia bacterium JdFR-47 | reverse complement strand
GCCACCCCAAAGAGAAACGCCAGGCTCCCCGCCTCGAAGGCCTCCCCCAAAGCCAGCGCCCCGGTGATGGCGATCGTGACTAGGATGTCGATCCCCAGGAGTCGCCTCCGCAGCTCTGCCAGGGCGCGCCTCCCCACCGGGAACCCACTGGCGGCCGCCCCGAGGCCGAACAAAAGGGCCGAGAGATGGACCGGCGTTCCCCAAACGGTTCCCAAGAGGACACCGCCGGCGAGATGAGCGGTGATCCCCCCGAGGAGGAGAGCCCCCGCGGCCAAGGTGAGGGTCCCTTCCAACCGACCTTCGTGGTCGTCCTCTGGATGTGCGATGTGGCCGCTGATCTTCGTCACCGCACGGTCGAGTTCGGCCGCGTCGATGCGCCCAGGGTCGTAGGTCACGTGGACCTTGCGCGTGAGGAGGTCCACCTCCGCTTTCACCACTCCCTCCACGGCCGTCACTCGGCGCTCTAATTGCAAGGCGCAGGAGGGGCAGTGGAGACGCGGAATCCTGATTTCCTCTGTCTTGTGTGCCATCCTCTTTCCATTCATAAACAAATGCTTGTTTGTTTATATCACGCTTGTGGCCTTGGTACAAGCCGGGGACGGGGTTAAAGTGGGTCGGCCATGTATCACTCCGTGGGCGAGGACCGGGCAGCGGAGCTCCTCGGCGGAATGCCCCCCGAGGAGGTGGTGAACCGGCTCGCCGAGACGTTCCGGGTGCTGGCTGACCCCACCCGGGTACGGATCCTGTACCTCCTCTCTCAGGCGGAGCTGTGCGTCCACGACCTCGCCCAGCTTCTTGGGATCACCCAACCGGCCGCGTCCCATCACCTCAGGATCCTCAGGATGCAGGGACTGGTGCGCACCCGCCGGGAGGGGCGGGCCATTTACTACGCCCTCGATGACGAGCACGTGGTGGAGCTCTTCCGCTGTGGCCATGACCACGTGCTCCATCAAAACGCGGGCGACTGATGCTGGGTTGTGAAAGTGCCCTGGGCCGCCTGGCGCTTGCGTCCTCGCCCGGGTAGAGGTATAAGCGAAAGCTGGGCTTTTTAGCCACCATTCGTCCGCCAAAAGGCACCCGGAGGCACACATGGGCATCAGAATGGTTGTGCTTGTGGATGTACAAAACCTGCAGGAGACGTTCGAGCGTCAGGGCATGGAGGTCCGCTACGACGCTCTCCGGGACCATTTGAAGAACGAGTTCGGGGTCGCCGAGGGCGAGGTGAAGTTCCTCGCCTTCATCCCCTACCGGCGGGACGACGACCGGCGCATGCGGCTATCGACGCCCTCTCCTTCATGGGCTTTCGGGTGATCACGAAGCCGGTGCGGGAGCATCCCGACGGGGGCATGAAGGCCAACATGGACGTGGAGCTAGTGCTCGAGGCGGTGAACCTCGCCCCGGTGGTGGAGGAGATGGTGCTCGTCACCGGCGACTCGGATTTCGTGCCCCTGGTGGACTACCTCAGCCGGAAAGGACTGAGGGTGACCGTGTTCGGCCCCGGCCGGGGCTCGACCTCGGTGGAGCTCATCCGCGCCTCCGACCACTACAAGAACCTGGACTCCCTGGAGGGGGTCGTCATCCCTCGCTTCGGCCACGAAAACACCCTTCCGGAGGAGGGCTAACACCTTTCGTTTTCGTTTTGGCGCGCCCCTTTTGCTCAGCCCTTTTGAGGGGCACCGGCAGGGTTTAGAATCCGCATGGAAAGGAGGGGATTTGGACATCGCCGTTCCTTCCTTGGGTGAGGTGGACGAGGTCCGGCTTGTGCGCTGGCTCAAGCGGGTGGGGGACGAGGTCGATGCCGGAGAGGCCGTGGCCGAGGTGGAGGCGGACAAGGCTGTGTTCGTGATCGAGTCCCCGGCGGCCGGCCGGATTGCGGAGACGCTGGTTCCGGAGGGCGGCACCGTCCGGCCGGGAGAGACCATCGGCCGATTGGAGGTCCTTTGAGGGAGATCGCGCACGCCGCGCTGGGACGGGCCCCCTACGGGCCCGTGCTCGAGATCCAGCGGCGTCTCCACGCCCTGCGCCGCGCCGGTCACGTGCCCGACATCCTGATCTCGGTGGAGCACGAACCCGTAATCACCGTGGGGCGCCTGGGAAGCGGGGAGCACATCTTAGCTGACCCCAAGGTGCTATCCCGCATGGGCGTCGAGGTGTATTGGGTGGAGCGGGGGGGCGACGTCACCTATCACGGCCCGGGACAGCTTGTGCTCTACCCCATCCTGGACCTCAGGGAACATGGGCGCGATCTCAAGCGGTATGTGGCGAGCCTGGAGGAGGTCATGCTGCGTACCGCCCGGCATTTCGGGGTGGAAGCCCACCGCCGCCCCGGATTTCCCGGCGTGTGGCTGGGCCTGAGGAAGTTGGGCTCGGTGGGGGTGCACGTGCGCGGCTGGGTCACCATGCACGGCCTAGCCCTGAACGTGGACCTGCAGCCCAACCTTTTCTCCCTCATCGTCCCCTGCGGGCTACACGGCGTGGAGGCGGTTTCGCTAACCGAGCTCGCCGGCCGCCCT
>MTNI01000210.1 GCA_002011415.1 Candidatus Acetothermia bacterium JdFR-47 | reverse complement strand
GCTGGATGTTCGCCTCCACCCCACTCAGGATGCAGAAATCATCGAGTTTCTCGTTCAGACGGGCGATCTCTTCGATCTGTCGCAGGAGGTCGTCCTCAGAAAGGCCCTTGATGGCCTGTGAAAACCGGAAATGGTCCGTCACCGCAATGCATTTGAGGCCCCTTTTTCTGGCGGCCTGGGCCATCTCCGCCAGCGACGCCTTGCCGTCGGACCAATCCGTGTGCACGTGCAGGTCCGAGAGGATGTCCTCATACCGCACGAGGGCCGGGAGCTCGCCCCGCTCCGCTGCCTGGATCTCCCCCTGGTCCTCTCTGAGCTCCGGGGGGATGTAGGGGAGGCCAAGTGCCTCGTAGACACCCTCCTCGGTTTCCCCGGCCAGGCGCCTCCCCTCCCGGTCGAACAGGCCGTACTCGTTCAGCTTCCAGCCCCGGGCCACCGCTCGCTCCCTGAGGCGGATGTTGTGGGCTTTGGACCCGGTGAAGTACTGGAGGGCGGCCCCGAAGGACTCCTCGGGCACGATGCGCAGGTCCACCTGCAGTCCCCCAGAGAGGCGCACGGACGACTTCTTGGGCCCCTGGGCCAGCACCTCCTCCACCTCGGGGAGGGAAACGAACGCCCGGGCTGCCTCCTCCGGCCGATCGGAGATGGCGAGGAGGTCTAGATCCCCCACCGTCTCCTTGCCCCGGCGCAGGGACCCGGCTGGCTGCAATCTCTTGAACAGGCCCGTAGCCTCTAGGCGCTTACAGAGATCCCGAGCCAGCGGAAGCGCGTACCCCAGGAGCTCTCGCCGCTCGGCCTGCCGGGCCTCGGCCAGGCCCCGGAGGATCTTCTCCTCCGTCTTAGGGCCCAAGCCCTTGATGTTCCGGATCCTCCCCTCTTTGGCGGCCCGCTCCAGGTCCTCCAGGGTCCTGACGCCAAGCTGCTCGTACAGGAGCTTCGCCGTCTTGGGGCCGACGCCCTCCACCTGGGTGAGGGCGTACAGGTCTACGGGCAACGCCTTCTTCAACTCCTCGTGGTACTTGAGCTTGCCGGTTTTGACGATCTCCTCGATCTTCTTGGCGATGGATTCCCCCACGCCGGGAAGCTCGGAAAGCCGTCCCTCCCCGACCAGCTCCTCGATGGGGATGGGACAGGACTCCACCGCTTGGGCCGCCCGGCGATAGGCCCGGGGTTTGAACTGCACCCCCTGCAGCTCAAGGAGGTCGGCCACCTCGTAGAGGATCTTGGCCACCTGGCGGTTCTTCATCCCTCGTGGAGTTGGGCGAAACGGCGGAAGGAGCGATCGTAGGTGCGCTCCACCTCGGGCGGGAAGCAGCACGCCGGGAGCTCCCCGTGGGAGAGGTGATAGCGCAGGCACTCGCAGCACATGCCCTTGCGGGAACAATCAGGCCAGGTGCAGGGACAACGGGCCAGGTTCGCTTCCCGATTCGGACAAGTCGCCATCCCCATTCCCTCCTTTCGTTATGGGCACCTCGTAAAGCTATAATGCCGAAGCCATGCGAAAAGGACAAGAGATCCTAGCGCGCATCCGTGAAGATACGAAGGGACTACGGCCGCACTACGAACGCTATTCCCTGATCTCGATACCCCACACCATCGCAGGATTGTTCGGCCTGGGAGAGGGAGGCCTCGCTGAAGAGCTCGGCCTGTCCCGGGCGGAAAAGGTCGTGAGCCTCATTTTAGACGGCATCGGGTACCTACGCCTCGAATCCCTGCGGGCCCAGGGCCTGGTCGACCTGTCCTCGTTCCTGGAGGGGGGCACTTACGTCCCCCTGACCTCGGTATTCCCGCCCACCACCACCACCGCCCTGGCTACCCTCTCCACCGGGGCCAGCCCCCTCGTGCACGGGGTGCTCGGCTACACCCTGTTCCTCCAGGATCCGGGAGCGGTGGTGAACATGATTAGGCTCGCCACCCCGGGAGCGGCGAGCGACTCCCTGCAGAACCTGGGGCTCAAAGCCGAGGAGTTCCTGCCGATCCCCACCCTGTACCAACGCCTGTCCCAGGCCGGGGTCTCCACCGTCCTCTTCCTCCCCAAGTTCATCATGGACTCGGGCCTGTCCCAGATCCTGTACCAAGGGGTGAGCGAGACAGTACCCTACATCTCCCCGTCCGACCTCTTCATGTTGCTTCGGGAGGCCTTGTCTCGCCCAGGGCGCGCCCTCCTCGGGGTGTACTGGCCCACCAGCGACAGCCTGGCGCATCTCTACGGCCCCAGCTCCCCGGCGTTCGCCGTCGAGGTGGCCACCTTCTTCCGTCTCCTCCGAGAGGAGTTCCTAAGCCGGGTGCGGGACGTGACGGTCATCATCACCTCCGATCATGGCTTCGTGGACATCGACCCCCAGAAGGACATCGTCTCCTGTCCCGAGCACGAGGTCTTAAAGGCCGGGCTCCTCTGCCCCCCGGTAGGGGACGCCCGGGCCGCTTACCTCTACCTCAGGCGGGGGCACGAAGGGGCGGTGCGGGAGTTCCTCACCAGCCGCTACCCGGAGGACTTCCTGGTCATGACGAGCGA
>MTNI01000054.1 GCA_002011415.1 Candidatus Acetothermia bacterium JdFR-47 | reverse complement strand
GCCTACGCCCCCCTGGTGGAGAGGTTCTCCGTGCCGGTGGTGGTGGGGGGGTTTGAGCCCCTGGACGTGCTCTACGCCCTGGCCTTGATCGTGAGGCAACTTTCCCAGGGCCGGGCCGAGGCCGAGAACGCCTACCCCAGGGCGGTGCTCCCCCAAGGCAACCGCAAGGCTCAGCAGCTCCTGGAAAGGGTCTTTTACCCTGCTGACGCCCACTGGCGGGGGATCGGCCTCATCCCGAACTCGGGCCTGGCCATCCGGGAGGAATTCTCCGCCTGGGACGCGAGTGTGAAATTTGACCTGGAGGGTGCTCCCGGGGAGGAAATCCCCCCCGGCTGCCGCTGTGCCGACATCCTGGTGGCCCGAGCGGTGCCCACCGACTGTTCCCTGTTCGGAAAAGCCTGCACCCCCACTTCTCCGGTGGGCCCCTGCATGGTGGGGAGCGAGGGTGCCTGCCACGTCTGGTATCGCTACGGGGGGAAACCGGAGCTATGAGCCCGAAGGAGCTCTCCCAAGACCGCATCACCTCCCTGCACGGAGCCGGGGGTGAGCTGATGGGAAAATTCCTTGATGTGCTGATCCTGCCCCGGTTCCCCTTGAAGAAGGCCGGGCCGGTGGGCCTGGACGCCTTGGACGACGGGGCGGTGCTCAGCCTGCCCCCTGGCCAGCCGGTGATCACCACCGACTCCCACGTGGTGAAGCCCATCTTCTTCCCCGGGGGTGACATCGGCCGGCTGGCCGCCTGTGGCACGGTAAACGACCTGGCGGTGATGGGGGCCCGCCCCCTGGCCATGACCCTGGCCCTGATCATCGAGGAGGGCTTTTCGATCCACCAGCTGGAAAAAATCCTGGACTCGGTGGCCCAGATAGTGGGGGAGCTGGGGGTGGCGCTGGTGGCCGGGGACACCAAGGTAATGGGTAAAGGGGAACTCGATGGGATCGTGATCAACACCACCGGGATCGGCGTTGCAACCCGGCCGGTGACCGACGCCGGCCTCACCCCGGGGGACGTGCTCATCGTCACCGGGCCGGTGGGGGACCACGGGTTTGCCCTGCTGGTGGCCCGGGAGGAGTTCGAGCTGGAAAGCGGACTGGAAAGCGACGTGGCCCCGCTGTGGCCGCTTTTGGAACCCGCGTTGGCAGCCGGGGGGATCACCGCCATGAAGGACCCCACCCGGGGGGGATTGGCCGCCGCCCTCAACGACCTGGCCCGGAAATCCCGGGTGGGCATCGAAATCTGGGAGGAGAAGATCCCGCTGCGGGACGAGGTGCGGGGCCTGGCCGAGCTTCTCGGGATCAGCCCCTACGAGATGGCCTGCGAGGGGCGGGCGGTGCTGGGGGTGCGACCGGAGCGGGCGGAGGAAATCCTGGAGATCATTACCCGACACCCGCTGGGGGAAGGGGCGGCTATCATCGGCCAGGCGGGCGAGGCGCATGCCGGCCGGGTGATTCTGGCCACGAAGGTGGGGGGGCGGAGGTACCTGGAGATGCCGCTGGGAGACCCCCTGCCCCGGATTTGCTGAAAGGAGGTGCCGGTGCTGGGAGTCTGGGGGCGTTACGTGGAGGTCGACCTCACTGTTGGGGAGGTGCGGGAGCGGGAGATCCCGGAAAGGTGGTATGAATTGCATCTCGGGGGCCGGGGGATCGCCGCCCGGCTGCTTTTGGAGCTGGTGCCCCCCCAGGCCGACCCGTTGGGGCCGGAGAACGCGCTGATCTTTGCCACCGGCCCCTTCCAGGGGACCGGGCTCGCTGGGGCAGGCCGGCACGTGGTGGCCGGGAAATCCCCCAAGACGAACTCCATCTCCGACTCCTACGCCGGCGGCTTCTTCGCCCACGAACTCGGCCGCTCCGGCTACGACGGGATCATCGTCCTGGGGGCGAGCCCCCGGCCGGTGTACCTCTTGCTCCAGGAGGGCCGGGCCGAGCTGCGGCCCGCCGAGGACCTGTGGGGCAAGACCACCGGGGAAACCGAGGACATCTTGCGGGNGCGGCATCCNGGGGGGCGGGTGGCCTGCATCGGCCCTGCGGGCGAAAGAGAGGTGCTGCAGGCCTGCATCATCCACGACAAGACCCGGGCTGCTGGCCGGCCCGGCTTCGGGGCAGTCATGGGGGCCAAGCGCCTCAAGGCCATCGTGGTCAAAGGNCACCAGGACAAGAGGCTGGCTGACCCGGATGGCTTTTCCCGCGCCCGGGCCGCCTTCGCCCAGGAGCTCATGGCCAGCGAGGGGATGCGGATGTTGGGCCGCTACGGCACCGCCCGCGGGCTCACTTGGCTCTCGGAGATGGGCATCCTGCCCACGGAGAACTTCCGCCAGGGTACCTTCGAGGCAGCCGAGGCCATCGGGGGAGAGAGGCTGGCGGAGAGCATCCTGGCTGATCGGGACACCTGCNCCGGCTGTCCGGTGCGCTGCAAGCGGGTGGTGCGGGCGGAGTTCCGTGGCCGGGAGGTCTCCCCTCACTANGGGGGCCCGGAGTACGAGACCCTGGCCGCCTTCGGCTCCCTGTTGCGCTGCTCCGACCTCTCGGCCATCGCCTACGCCAACCAGCTGTGCAACGCCTATGG
>MTNI01000159.1 GCA_002011415.1 Candidatus Acetothermia bacterium JdFR-47 | reverse complement strand
GCGAGCGGTCTAAACCACCGGTCTGGAGAACCGGTGCACCCGGAAGGGTGCCGTGGGTTCGAATCCCACCCCCTCCGCCAGCAGCGGGCCGGCACGCTAGCTAGGCGTGCCGTTTTTCTTTATTCGTTGTCTCCAACCGAGGCGTTGAACTTTTCGACATGGGTTTGTAGACTGACTTTTGCGGGCCCGTGCAGGGTGGGGGGTTAGCGGTCCCCTGTATCCAAAACCCGCTATACGTGGAGCCCATGGGCCTTCCGAGAGGGCGTAGGGGCGGAAACGGCCCGGGTTCGGAGGCGATGACGGCCGAGCCCCCTGCGACGCACACCGGCGAACCCCGCCAGGCCCGGAAGGGAGCAACGGTAAGCCGGTCCCTGCGGGTGATAGGGGATCACTTGGCCTGAGCCAAAGGCCCGCGTACGCCCGCTTGAGCGCCAGCGAAGAAGGCCTCGCACGGGCCCCTCTGAAATTCACAGGCTTTAAACCGACCTTCTCTGCCCCCAGTTGACAAGTGGTGTAGCCCACCCTAGAATTGGTCAGACCAATCGATTCCAGCGAGGGCTGGTGGAGAAAAAAAGGTCTGCACAAGTGCTGGAACAGATCGTCCAGGCCATAAGGTCTGGCGAATACGGCGAAGGCGACCGCTTGCCCACGGAGCGGGAGCTCGCCGAACTGTTTAAAGTAAGCCGCTCCTCTGTCCGCGAAGCCCTCAGCATCCTGAGCGCCCTCAACATCGTAGACCGCCGCGTCGGCGACGGGACCTACGTGTGCACCCGGGACGAGACGGTCCTCACCCTGGCCCTGGAGCTCGCCCAAAGCGAGGGCAACCTGCGCGAGACCTTCGAGCTCCAACGGATCATGGAGGTGGGCATAGCGGAGCTCGCCGCCCGCAACATGACCCCGGAGCACCTCGCCCATGTGCAAGCGGCCTTTGAGAAGATGGAGCAGGCCGCCGCCCGGGGCGACATCGAGGCGTATTTCGCCGGGGACCGGGAATTCCACCTTGCTGTAGCACGGGCCACCGGAAATTCCCTCCTGGAACAGCAAGTGCTGGGACTGATACAGCGCATGGACCGCCCGCTCTGGCGCGCGGTCAAACGCTACTTCATCCAACACCGCGCCGAATACCTGAAGCGCTCCCTGCTCGAGCACCGGCGACTCCTCCAGGCCTTCCAGCTTCGGGACACGGCCCTGGCCCGCAGGGTGATGGAGGATCACTTCGAGCGCATCGAGGAGGAGATCTTCAGTGAGGAGGGATGAGGTGGACTCCCCAGGATCCCCAAGCCCGCTGATCGTCCTCTCCTCGCGCCTCCTGTGGTCCCTCCCGGTGGCGGAGGCGGCGGAGGCCGCTGCGACCCTGGGCTTTCAGGGGCTGGAGATCTGGACCGAGCACCTGTGGCGGGAGGGGTCCCCAAGCGAGCTGAAGGAACAACTGGCCCGGCTTCCCCTCCGCTATTTCTTGCACGCACCGTTCATGGACCTCAACCTCTGCTCCCGCAACGCCCGGGTCGCCCAGCTTTCCCTTGCCGAACAACTAAGGGCATTGGAGCTGGCACGAGACCTGAAGATCAGATTGGTCGTCGTCCACCCCGGCCGCTGCTCCTCCAGCAAGGACTCGCCGGAGGAGTACTGGCCCCCCTTGCTCGAGGCCCTGGGGCGCTCGAAAGCAAGGCGGAGAAGCTGGGGATCACCGTGGCCGTCGAGAACATGGAGCCCCGTCCCAAGGAATTTATGGTCCGACCAATTGACTTCACGCGCCTTCTGGAGGAACTACCCGGCTTGGGGCTGTGCCTGGACCTGGCTCACGCCGCGGCGGCAGGGGACGGAGTCCCAGACGAGTTCGTCCTCGAGCTGGGCGGACACATCCGCCACATCCACGTGAGCAACGTAGAGGAGGGCAGGGTGCACCTCCCGCTGGATCGAGGGCGGCTTCCCATCACCCCAGCCATCGCCCGCTTCATCCGAGGATTCACCGGCGCCATCACCTTGGAGGGAGCCACCGAGTCCGGCCTCAAGGCGGCCCAGGTGGGCCTGGAGCGTTTGCAGGAGCTTATGAAAGGAGGTGATCACGGGGACAAACCCGGAGTACCAAGCGGTAGGAATCCCCCAATTCAAGGAGGTACGTCGTGAGGAAAGCAAGCAGCATTCTGCTAGTTGGGCTATTGGTTGGGCTGTTCGGGCTTGCGGCGCTGGCGGAAAAAGAGCCGCTGATGATCTACACCTCCGTTCCCATCGAGATCATGACCAAGATCGAGGAGGCCTTCGAGGCCGCGCACCCGGACATCGACCTTCAGATCTACCGCTCCGGCACCGGTAAGGTCACGGCCAAGATCGCCGCCGAGCGCGAGGCCGGCCGGATCCAGGCTGACCTCATCTGGGTGGCCGACTATTCCTACTTCGAGGAGCTCAAGGCCGCGGACCTGCTTTATGCCTACGAATCCCCTCAAGCAGACAAGCTCCTACCCGCATTTGTCGATAAAGACCACTGCTACTACGCGGGCCGGGTTATCTGCATGGTCATCGCTTACAACACCACTTTGGTAAGCCCAGATGAGGCCCCCAAGACCTGGGA
>MTNI01000053.1 GCA_002011415.1 Candidatus Acetothermia bacterium JdFR-47 | reverse complement strand
GAGCCGTGACGAGCTGATCGCGGGGGTCAAGCGGGGGCTCCTCGTCACCCGGTTCCACTACGCAGTGCCGGTGGACCCCCGGAGGGCTGTGATGACCATGATGACCCGTGACGGCACCTTCCTCATCGAGGATGGGCAGGTGAAGGGAGCGGTGGAAGACCTGCGGGTGACCGAGTCGGGCCTGCGGGCCCTGGCGGAGGTGGAGGCGGTGGGGAGGGAACTCTACCTAATCACCCATGGGGAGGGGTATGGCGGTTATCTCGTGCCGCCGCTTAGGATCGCGCGGTTCACATTTACCGGCAAAACCGAAGAAGCGTGAGGATGGAAGCCTTCAGCAAGCTCCGCGCTTACGTGCGGGAGATCCGGGAGATCGAGTCTGCAGCGGCTTTGGCCCACTGGGATCAGCGTACCTACATGCCCGAGCGGGGCCTGGAGGCCAGGGCACGGGTGGTGGGACGGCTGGAGCGCCTGGCGTTCGAGCGCCTGGTGGCACCCGAGCTGGACCGGATCCTCTCGGGAGCGGAAGCCGCTTTGGATGAGGCCTCGGATGTGGATCGGGCTTTGGTCAGGCACTGGCGCCGGGAGCACGATCGCAAGCGGGCCATCCCGCCGGACCTGCACCAAAAGTTTGTTGAGGCCTGCTGCCGAGCGGAGGCCACATGGGAGCGAGCGCGGGAGCGATCGGACTTCGAAATGTTCCGGCCTCACCTGGAGCAGGTGGTGGAGCTGGTGCGCGAGATCGCCGAGCTCCTGGGATACGAGGAAAGCCCCTATGACGCTTTGCTCGAGGAGTACGAGCCGGGAATGACCTCCGCCAGGCTCAGGGAGCTGCTTGAGCCGCTAAGAGAGGAGATCGTCCCCTTCGTCCGCCGTCTGCTTGTGGAGGGCTCACCTCCTCCTCCTGTTCCCCAGGGTCCCTTTCCCATCCCCGCACAGAAGACCTTGGCTCGGGAGGCCCTGAGGCTTATTGGCTACGATTTCTCCGCCGGCCGGCTGGATGACTCGGTGCATCCGTTCACCATCGGGATAGGGCCGGGCGACGTGCGGGTGACCAACCGTTACTCGGAGAGTGACCCCTTCTCCGGGTTCTTCGGAGCCCTGCACGAAGGGGGACATGCCCTTTACGACCAGGGCCTCGCCCCGGGGCTCGCCTGGACAGGGTTGGACGCCGGGGCCTCCTTCGGGGTTCACGAATCCCAGTCGCGGCTATGGGAGAATCAGATCGGCCGTTCCTTGCCGTTTTGGGAGTTCTTCCACCGGCATCTCGTGGAGCGGTTCCCGGCCTTTCGGGGGACGAGCCCCACGGACGTGTGGCGGATGGTGTGTCGGGTTGCGCCCTCCCTGATCCGGGTGGAGGCGGACGAGGTTACCTATAACCTTCACATCTACCTGAGGTTCGAACTCGAGGTGGAGCTCCTGGAGGGGCGCCTGTCGGTGCGGGAGCTCCCGGAACGGTGGAACGAGGCCGTGGAGGAGTACCTGGGGGTGATCCCGCCCGACGATNCCCAAGGGGTNCTTCAGGATGTGCACTGGTCCGGGGGCATGTTCGGCTATTTCCCCTCTTACATGCTGGGGAACCTNTANGCNGCCCAGATCATGGCCGCGGCCCAATGTGCCATCCCGGACCTGTGGGAGAAGGTACGGGCGGGGGAGCTTCACCCNTTGCGAGAGTGGCTTAGGGAAGAGGTCCANGCGCGCGGGCGGCTNCTGGAGCCGGAGGAGCTTCTCAAGAAGGTCACGGGCGAGGGCCCGAGCCCTCGCCCGTTCCTCGCCTACGTGAAGGAGAAGTACGGCCAGGTGTACCGGCTTTAAACAGGGGTGGGGCAAGGCCCCACCCGGGACCTTACTCCACCTTGACCTCGAAGGCGCCTTCGGCCTCAGGGGCCTTCTTGAGCGGGATCTCCACCCTGAGGACGCCGTTCTCGAACTTGGCCTTGATCTTCTTCTTGTCCTCGACGTCCTCCGGCAAGGGGAACACCCGCCGGAACGCGCCGTAGGTGCGGCCCATGCGGATGTAGTTGTCCTCGCGGACCTCCTCGGACCGCTTCACCTCGCCGGAGATGATGAGACGGTCGTCCTCAACCCGCACCTGCACGTCCTCCTTGCGGGCGCCAGGGATCTCGGTCTCGATGACCAGTGTCTTGTCCTTCACGTACACGTCGGAGCGCCCGAAGGAGGGGGCGATGTCGAGGTCGAAGGTGGAGAAGTCCCGGAACAGCTCGTCCATGAGCTGGCCCATACGGGCCGTGAGCCGGAACGGATCCCGCCAGATGGCCGGAAGGATAGGCATAACCATCACCTCCCTCCAGTGAAATTTAGCAGTCTAATACCCTGACTGCTAATCCGCTGCTATTATAGGTCTCGNCTAGGCGGGTGTCAAGGGGTAACCTTAGGGCATGAGGGCACTGCTCGTGCTTTTGATCCGGGGGTATCAGCGGGGGATCTCCCCGCTCCTTTCCCATCGCTGTCGTTTTTACCCCACGTGTTCGGAGTACGCGGCCCAGGCCATCCTCCGCCACGGCCCCCTGCGGGGCGCGTGGCTGGCCGCAAGAAGGATCCTCAAGTGTGGTCCCTGGCACCCCGGGGGCTACGACCC
>MTNI01000021.1 GCA_002011415.1 Candidatus Acetothermia bacterium JdFR-47 | reverse complement strand
GGACGCTACCCGGTGGAGGCAGTGCAGGCCATGGCCAACGCCTGCCGGGCAGCGGAGTCCGGGGAGGTCCAGATCCGGGTGCCGGGCTTGGCTTCGGAGCTCGTGGGGAAGATCCCCGCGGCCATCGCCCACGCCGCTTGCACCGTGGCCCAAGAGGTGGGGGCCCAGGCGATCGTGTGCGCCACGGTCTCGGGCTGGACGGCCCGGCTCGTGGCCTCGTTCCGGCCCTCGGTGCCNGTGGCCGCCGCCACACCCGAGGAGACGACGGCCCGCCGACTGACCCTGGTGTGGGGAGTGGTCCCTTTGAAGATCGACCCCCAAGACAATCCGGAAGACCTGGCCGCCGCCTCGGTGCAGGCGGCCCGGGAGGCNGGGTTGGTGAAGCCCGGGGACCGGGTGGTGCTCACGGCCGGGCTGCCCTTCTGGAAACCCGGGACCACCAACCTGATCCGGGTGATGGAAGCGTGAACGAACACATTTACACCCCCAGCGAGCTCAACCGCCTGGCCAGNATGGCTTTGGAGGAGCGGTTCCCGGGGATCTGGGTGCGGGGAGAGGTGTCCCGGCCCAAGCTCGGCCCCACTGGCCACTTGTACTTCACCCTNAAGGATTCCCGGGCGGCGCTCGACGTGGTGCAACTCCGCGGTGCCCTCCCCCTGCCCTATGTGCCCAAGGAGGGTGAGGAGGTCCTGGCCTACGGCACGGTCTCCATCTACGAGCCCCAGGGGCGGTACCAGCTCCGGGCCCGGGTCGTCCGGCCGGCCGGGATCGGGCTCCTGCACCGGGAGCTCCTCGCGCTGAAGGCTCGCCTGGAGGCGGAGGGGCTGTTCGCGCCNGAAAGGAAACGCCCTCTGCCCCGTTTCCCCCGCCGGGTTGGGGTGGTGACCTCCCCTCGGGGAGCGGCCATCCGCGACATCGCCCGGGTGGCGGCGCGGCGCTGGCCCCTGGCCGAGCTGTACCTCTTCTCCGTGCGGGTGCAGGGGGAAGGGGCGGAGCTAGAGATCGCCCAGGCCATCGAGGATGCGGGCCTGTTTCACCGGGAGCGGGCCCTGGACCTCCTGATCGTGGGCCGGGGCGGCGGGTCGCTCGAGGACCTATGGGCGTTCAACTCCGAGGCCGTGGCCCGAGCCATCTTCGCCTGTCCGGTGCCGGTGGTGTCGGGGGTGGGACACGAAGTGGACTGGACGATCGCGGATCTGGTGGCGGATGTGCGCGCCCCCACGCCCTCCGCCGCGGCGGAGATTGCCCTCCCGGACGCAGGGGAAGTGCTCGCGGGCCTGGAGACCAAGGTCCGGCGCATGCAGGCAGCGCTCCTCGCCCCCTTAGAGCGGGCGGAGCGGGCCCTAAACCGGATCCTCGCCCGCCGCCCCTTCCGCGACCCCGGCTCGCTTTTGCGGGACCGGGAGGAACGGCTCGCCCGTGCCCTCTCCCGCCCCCCCTTCAAGCGGCCTGGGGAGCTCCTCGCGCCCTATAAGACGCGCCTTGCGGGCGCCCTTTCTCGGCGGCCATTCCGGGTGCCGCTGGCACCAGTGGATGAGCTCGCCGAGCGGCTGGACGTGACCGCCGGCCGCCTCGTCTCGGCTCTGCGACCCCTCCTGTTGCGGGCTTCCGCGCGGGCCGAGGCCCTCACCGGCCGGCTCGAGTCCGCAGGGCCACTGGCGGTCCTCCAACGCGGTTACTCCCTAACCTTGGGGCCGGACGGGCGGCCGCTCAAGCGGGCAAATGCGGTGCAGGTGGGGGAAGAGGTGGAGACCATCCTGGCGGAGGGAAGGCTCCGCTCCCGGGTGGAGGAGGTGTGGGATGACCCTAGAAGAGAAGCTG
This sequence comes from Candidatus Acetothermia bacterium JdFR-47, assembly GCA_002011415.1. GTDB lineage: Bacteria > Bipolaricaulota > Bipolaricaulia > Bipolaricaulales > Bipolaricaulaceae > JdFR-47. Next base: position 776 of record MTNI01000021.1, on the reverse strand, counting down.
GATCGGCTTGAGGAGATCGTAGGCAAGCTTGAGGAGGGCGGCCTCCCCTTGGAGGACGCGTTGAAGCTGTTCGAGGAAGGAGTACGGCTAGCCGGGGAGGTTAAGGAAGAGCTCGCCGGCGCCCGGGCGCGGATCCAAGAGGTGATAAAAAAGGCCGAGGGCGTCTTCGAACTGCGCGATTTTGAACTGTAAGGGCGTGTCTCTAAAATTGTCACCTCTCGGAGGCGATTCGGTATGGCTGAGGTTTTGGACACCGTAATCGTCGGCGCAGGGCCGGCGGGACTCACCGCTGCCATCTACGCCCGCCGGGCCGGACTTACCCCCTTGGTCTTGGAGCGGGCCGTGCCCGGGGGACAGCTCATGGAAGCAGACCTGGTGGAGAACTTCCCCGGCTTTCCGGAGCCCCTCCCGGGGGCGGAGCTCATGGACAGAATGCGGCGTCAGGCAGAGCGCCTGGGCGCCGAGATCAAGATGGCGGAGGCCACTGGCCTCGCCCAAGATGGGGACCTGTGGCTGGTGTCCGCCTCTAGCGGGGAGTTCCGCGCCCGCACTGTGATCCTGGCCATGGGGGCTCGCCACAAGGAGCTTCCTGCCAAGGGGGCCAAGGAGCTGGTGGGCCGGGGGGTCTCCTACTGTGCCACCTGCGACGGTTACTTCTTCCAGGGGAAGCGGGTCCTCATGGTGGGGGCGGGGGACTCAGCCCTGACGGAGGCCCTGTTCCTCGCCAAGCTCTGCGAACGGGTTTACATAGCCGTCCGCCACCCGAAGGAGGATCC
>MTNI01000199.1 GCA_002011415.1 Candidatus Acetothermia bacterium JdFR-47 | reverse complement strand
GCCCTGAACGAAATGGCCCGCAAGGCCGGGGTGGGGATAGAGGTCCGCGAGGCCGATATCCCGATCCGGGAGGCGGTGCGGGGTCTCTCCGGGCTCCTGGGAATAAGCCCCCTTGAGGTGGCCTGTGAGGGGCGGGCCCTGATCGGGGTCGCGCCCGACCGAGCCGAACAGGTCCTCTCCGCGTTGCGGGAGCATCCCCTAGGCCGGGAGGCGGCCATCATCGGGCGAGCCATCGAGGATTACCCCGGAAAGGTGGTCTTGGACACTGGGGTGGGCGGCCGTAGGTTTCTCGAGATGCCACTTGGAGATCCAGTCCCCCGGATTTGCTGAGCGCCCCCTCGTGCGGCTATCCTTGCTTTAAAGGTGGCATGATCTTGTAGTGACACATAAGTTCGCTTTCGCCGCTTTCGTCCTCGCGATAGGGCTCTTCGCTTTCGCCGCTGGACCTCATCCGTGTTCGGTGACGGCCGTCTTCTCCTCCCCGGAGGTGGACGGCCTGGCGGAGATAGCCTTGGTTGCCGTCCTAGACGAGGCGATGGAGAGCCTGGACATTGCCCTTTACTCCTTCACCGACGATCAGGTTGGTGCCGCCGTGCTCCGCGCCTTCCGACGGGGCGTGGCGGTGCGGGTGCTCCTGGACGAGGGACAGGAAGAGGCGCGGGGTGGGGAGTACTTAAGGCTGATCTCGATGGGGGTTCCGGTGGTGTTGGTGCACGGATCGGGCTTGTTTCACCACAAGTTCGCGGTAATCGATGGGGCCGTAGTCATCACTGGGTCCTACAACTGGACTGCATCTGCCGATGAGCGGAATTGGGAGAACCTGGTGTTCATTCGCTGCTCCCAGATGGCAGCGGTGTTTAAGGAGGAGTTCGAACGCATTTGGCTGAAGAATGCCACGCCTTAAAGTCACTTTACGAAAGAGACAAACGTCCTTGGTGTGAGGGACTTTGATGATATTGAATTTTTAAATCAATGGGTTGCTATGAAAGATAACGGACAAGCGGATAAAGCTGAGAGGAAAAAGTGCGAGCACTTGCTTGCGTTCCTGCGCGATCTCAATCGCTGCCGGGATTTAGATTCACTAGCCCAGGCCATCTTGGAACACGCCATCGCGTTGGTCCCCCAGGCTCAAAGCGGTTCGTTCCTGGTGCTGAACGAGGAAGAGGGTGTGTTCGAGTACCGGGCCGCTGTGGGCTGGGATCTAGCGCGCCTTTCCCGGATAAAGATCCCCAAGGACTGCATCGTCCAGCGAAAATAGGCTACCGTGGCCCCCTAATCGTGCGGGATGTCCAAAGGTTCAACCACGAGTTCCTCCCTCCCAGAAATCGCAAGGGAGCTGGATGAGTTCCCAGTGGCCGCGTTTGTGAGCTTCCCCGTGGAGTACGAGGGGGAGGTGATCGCCTACTTCAACCTCGACAATCTGGACAACCCAGACGCCTTCTCCGAGGAGGACCTCAAGCGGCTCGCTTTTGTGGAGGAGGAGATCACCCTGGCGGTGAGGTTGGCCAGGGAGCGAGAGCAGCTTGCGGAAAGAGAGGAACTGTTTCGGCTTTTGTTTGAACGCCTTGCCGATGCCGTGTACATCACGGCCTTGGATGGTACGATCCTCGAGGCCAATCCTGCGGCCTCCCGCCAGACCGGCTACTCCCGCGATGAGCTCATAGGAATGAACATCATCCAAGATCTCGCTGCGGAACCGACGGTGGCTCCGAACGAAGTAAACGAGAGTCTTCTTCGGGGAGAGACAGTCTACTTTGAGGAGAAAAAAAGGCGTAAAGATGGCACGATCTTCTGGACTGAGTGTGCCGTTACTCTGTTCACCTACAAAGGCGAAAAGGCCACTCTCTCCGTGAACCGCGACATCACCGACCGCGTGTGCTTGGTTGAAAAGCTGCGGGAAAGTGAAAGGCGCTTCCGCACCCTGTTCGAGGAATCGCCCATCTCACTTTGGGAGGAAGACTTCTCCGGTCTCAAGCGTTTCGTGGACGAGCTCCGCCGGCGTGGGGTCACTGACTTCCGGGCTTACTTCGATAACCATCCCGAGGATGTAAAACGCTGCGTGAAATTGCTCAAAGTAAGTGACGTAAATAAGGCCACCTTAAGGCTATACAAAGCTAAGACCAAAGAGGAGCTTCTTACGAATCTGGATAAAGTGTTCGGTCCCGAGGTCAAGGAGGTGATAAAGGAAGAGCTGGTAGCGCTCGGTGAGGGCAAGACCGAGTTTGAGGGAGAGGGGATGGCAGCTGTGGATGGTGCCTCCCGGATCTTGGACTTCAGCATGTGCACCATCGCCCTCGTCCAGGGAGATGTGCTGGTTCCCTTGGCCTTTACCGGCCCTGTGAAGCCACGGTCTTTCAAGCGCGGCGAGGGCTTGGCGTGGAAGACGCTAGAGCTGGGAAAGACGTTGTGGGGGGACGTGAGAGACTTCCGCGAAGCCAAGCCGGTGAGCAATGAGCTCCGGAGCGTTCTGTCTGTACCGATAGGCGATTTCGGCGTTTTCCAGGCCGCCTCCACTGAGGAGGGAGCCTTTGGCGAAGACGATGTGCGGCTGGCGGAGATCTTGGCCGGGCACCTGCGGGAGGAGATCCAGCGGGTGCGACTGGAGGAACAACTCCG
>MTNI01000116.1 GCA_002011415.1 Candidatus Acetothermia bacterium JdFR-47 | reverse complement strand
TCGGACTCGCTCCGACTTTGGGTCGCGGCCGGTGGTGCGGCGGCCTTGGAGACCCCTTGCGACGGCAAGGTGATCATCTCCGAGGTGGCTTGGGCCGGAACNCCATCCGATCCAGCCGACGAGTGGATCGAGCTCAGGAACATCGGGAGCGTCCCGGTGGACCTCACCGGNTGGGTGATCAGGTGGCGCAAGAAGAACCCGCAGACTCCGGAGGAGGAGCGGTGGCGGGTAGTGGAGCTTTCCGGGGTGATTGAGCCCTCGAGCGCAAGTCCGTGCTTGGTGGAGGCGGAGCCCCTGTGGACGGACTTCATGATCGTCCGGCGTGAGGCCGACGGCGTGGTATGGTGGGAGCTCGTGGCGGAGCCCGACACAGCCCGCGATGACCCCGGCTTCTTCTTGCTGGAGCGCCGGCACGACGCCACCGTTCGCGACGTCCCCGCCGGGCTCGTGTACGACCCCGACGGTCGCTTTAACCTCGACCTGCCTGACGAGGGTGCGGTGATCGAGCTTGTGAACGCCGCCGGCGAGGTGGTGGACACGGCCAACGCAGACGATCCCAATCGCCCCGGTTGGCCCGCGGGCGACGCGGTCACCCGCGCGACCATGGAGCGGATCGACCCGTTGGCACCGGATACGTGGGACAACTGGCGTACCAACTACGGCTTGCTTGCGTTCGGCGAGGATGCCGAGGGTGTAGACTTGTTGGCCACTGCTGGGGGACGCAACGAGGGCTACGTCGATTGGACTTCCCTGCCGGAGGGCTTGGCCGAGATAAGCGTCGATCGTCAGGTAGCGCTTCCGTTGGAGGTACCGCGCTCAGCCCGAGCCCAAGGTTGGCCGCGCGTCATCATCGGTGCCCTGGCCCAGGGCGAGGTGGCCGGGGGCGGAGCGGCCGTGCCCTACGGTGCCATCTCGAGCATCCGGCAGAACGACACCTACATCCTGGTAATCGACCCGGCTGCCCTGCTGCCGGGGGAGTACCGGCTGTGGGTGGTGCTTTCCCCAGGCCATGTAGCACTCATGGGGCTTGTTGTGCGGTGAACTTGGACTAGCTTTCTGGAAAAGGAAGTATCCAGGGCCCCTCTCGTAGGGGCCCTGGTCTTTGCTGGTGGTTAGAACGTGAAGGTCCAGCCGAGGTCCAAGGCGGGATCTCCCCCAATCGGCATCTCGAGCGAGACCTTTGCTGTAAAGCTCGTCAAGAGAGGGAGTTCCACTTTAGCCGTTACCCGCGTCATCCCGAAGGGGCCCCCACCGCTGCCGAAGAAGATCACGAATTCGGCGGAGTAGTCGCTGCCGCAGCAGCTGGGGCCACATACGTGAAGCTTGAAATACTCGAACTCATCTTCGGCAAATCCAAGTGTGCCCGGTGCAAAGGCCGTTTTCGTCTCAAAATAACTGCAGTCTGTAAGGTCACAGTGGATTTGGAAACCGTAGATTTCTATTCCTTGAAGCACGTGCAGGTCTGCATTCCAGTCCACGTCTCCGTATAGGGTGAAACACGTGTCAGCGAATTGCTCAAGCTTTGGCGTAAAGCTTATAGCTTTCCCCTCGGTAGTGAAGGTGACGGAGAGATCGAACGAGATACAGGAGGGGCAAAGCACGAGGTTTGTGGCTGAGAACTCCATAGATTCAAAACCCGCTTCCTTTGAGAACGTGAGCCTGCCGGAGACGCTGATATCGCAACAAGGGGAGAGGTCGGAGATGGAGACAGTTACGTCTTCGAATGTTATGCCCGAACAACAATCCCCGAATTTCGCGGTGACAGTGACGGGTTCAGCCGATACCTGCAAGATGTACTGCATGTAGGAGGAACCGGTTTGAGTGCAAGGCCACGGGTCCAAGTAGGGATAGGCCCAATTGTGAACTGTCAGGGTGAACTCCACGCTGCCCATGGTGAGAACACTCAACAGCTTGGCGTGCTGGTAAGCTGGGGCAGTGGGATCGAATTCAAGCAGGCCCGTGACGTAAATTGAGCCCAGCGTGCCTCCGATTTCGAGCGTCTCCTTCTCGAAGGCGGTGTCGGTGATCCGCGAGGTCGAGGTAATTTGCCAGCCTTGCACCAAATAGTTGATCGTNANCGTGTTGTAGTCGAACGAGGGAGCGGGAAGGATGTGGAGATTGGCTTCCCATTTCCCCGAGAACTGAGCGAGCCCGAGTAAGGAGAAGACAAGAACACCGGCACACACCGTCAAGCATTTCCACATTTTTAACCTCCTCGAGTTGCTAGCCATGGTGCGAGGCGGCTTGTGTTTCCCAAAGCCCGGATGTGGTCTGAAAGAAGTCCTCCTGTCTGTGATGCCGATGACGGGAAAGCGGCTGGCCTTCATGTGATCAATGTCACGCCACCGAGCGCGGTGTCCGGGCGGCCCGCTGAGCCTGCACTGGCAAAGGAGGCAGGTAACACGACAGGGTGCAACGAGGCCGATCTCACCCGGTTTCAGATCCCCGGGGAGGTCCTCGATACTGTCCAGGACAGGTTCTGAACGATGATGTCGGCTTCTACGGAGTCACCTACATACAGTATCGCTGCACCCCAAGCCGGGGTGATTCTCTGGGTGCCTACCAGGTGATTGTGACCTACACTGTCACTAGATGATCGCACCCCCAACGCCCGAGCTTAAAAGGAGCGGCTTCTCACGCAGCTCCTTTTCAATTTGA
>MTNI01000096.1 GCA_002011415.1 Candidatus Acetothermia bacterium JdFR-47 | reverse complement strand
CGGGAGAACACCGAGGGGCTCTACGTGGGGAGGGAGAAAAGCGACGGGGAGACGGCGGTGGCCGAGCGGGTGATCACCCGCAAGGCTTCTGAGAGGATCGCACGTCTCGCCTTCACGCTCGCCCGGAAGCGCCGTCGCAAAGTGACGATCGTCCACAAGGCGAACGTCCTCAAGGAAACCTGTGGCCTGTTCCGGGAGGCCGCCTTCCGGGTGGCGGAGGGGTTCCCGGACGTCGAGGCCGGGGAGATGCTGGTCGACGCCATGGCGATGTGGCTCGCCAAGGCCCCGGAGCGGTTCGACGTCGTCCTCACCCCGAACCTGTTTGGGGACATCCTCTCCGACGAGGCAAGCGTGTGGGGAGGGGGTCTGGGGATGGTCCCATCCCTGAACCTGGGGAAGGGGATGGCCCTGGCGGAGCCGGTCCACGGCTCGGCCCCGGACATCGCCGGAAAAGGGGTCGCCAACCCCGTCGCCGCGATCCTGAGCGGAGCGATGCTCCTCGGGATCCACCTGGGCCGGGAGGAGGAAGCGAAAAGGATCGAGCGGGCGGTGTGGGAAACCCTTGCCGCCGGCTACCACACCCCAGACCTCTCAGGGGAGGAGGAGAAGGTGGTGAGCACGGAGCGCCTGGGGGAGCTGGTGCTAGCGCGCCTGGAGGCCGGGCCATGGGGATGACCCTCGCGGAGCGGATCATCGCCGCCCACGCCGGACGGCTGGTGGAGCCCGGGGAGTTCGTGGAGGTTCTGGTGGACTTCGTCCTCGCCAACGACATCACCGCGCCTCTCGCGATCCAGGCCTTCCGGGCCTTGGGGGCGGAGCGAGTCTTCGACCCGGCCCGGGTGGCCCTGGTCCCGGATCACTTCACCCCGAGCAAGGACGTGAAGAGCGCCGAGCAGTGTCGAATCATGCGCGAGTTCGCGCGGGAGCAGAGGATCGCCGGCTACTTCGAGGTGGGGAGCGGAGGGATCGAGCACGTCCTGCTCCCCGAAGCAGGGCTCGTCCTCCCCGGGGAGATCGTGGTCGGGGCTGACTCCCACACCTGCACCTACGGGGCGCTCTCGGCGTTCGCCACCGGGATGGGCTCCACCGACATCGCCTACGCCCTGGCCAAGGGAAAAACCTGGCTCAGGGTGCCGAAAACGATCCGGGTGGAACTCCGAGGGGAGCTTCCCCCATGGGTGATGGGGAAGGACGTCGTCCTCCACCTCATCGGGGAGGTGGGGGTGAGCGGGGCCAACTGGTGCGCGCTTGAGTTCGGCGGGGACCTTGGAGGGATCCCCTTGGACGACCGGCTGGCCATCGCCAACATGGCGGTGGAGGCCGGGGCCACGACCGGGCTCTTCCCCCCGGACGGGTTAGTGCTCGAGTACGTCGCCAGCCGGGCGCGGCGGCCGTTTACTCCCCTCTTCCCCGACCCCGACGCCGCCTACCACGAAGTGATCGAAATCGACCTCGGGAAGCTCAGGCCCCTGGTGGCACGGCCGCACCTCCCGGAGAACGTGGTCCCGGCAGAGGAGCTCGGGGAGGTCCGGATCAACCAGGTGGTGATCGGAAGCTGCACGGGCGGCCGCTGGCGCGACCTCCTCGCGGCCGCCGAGATCCTAACAGGCAGGAAGGTGCATCCCGAGGTGCGCTGCCTCGTGATCCCAGGGACCCAGGAGCTCCACCTGCGGGCGGTGAGGGAGGGCCTGGCGGAGGTCTTCCTCTCCGCCGGGGCGATCCTTAGCACCCCCACTTGCGGTCCGTGCCTGGGGGGACACATGGGGGTCCTGGCCGCGGGGGAACGAGCCGTTTCCACCACCAATCGCAACTTCCGCGGTCGCATGGGACACCCCGAGAGCGAGGTCTACCTCGCGAGCCCGGCCGTGGCCGCGGCGTCCGCGGTCCTGGGGCGGATCGCCTCCCCGGAGGAGCTCATGGGAAGGGAGAAGGGATGATCTACGAGGGCAGAGCCTGGAAGGTGGGGGACAACATCGACACCGACCTCATCATCCCCGCCCGATACCTTGTCACCACCTCCCAGGAGGAGTTGGGGCGCCATTGCCTTGCGGGGCTGGACCCGGAGTTCGCGGGGAAGGTGGGCCCCGGGGACATCCTGGTGGCAGGGGCCAACTTCGGCTGCGGCTCCTCCCGGGAACACGCCCCCCTGGCCATCAAAGGCTGCGGCATCGCCTGCGTGGTGGCGGTGAGCTTCGCCCGCATCTTCTTCCGCAACGCGATCAACCTGGGACTCCCGGTGGTGGAGTGCCGGGAGGCAGCCGGATACCGGAGGGCCACCGCCTGCGGGTGGATATCGAAGCCGGCCTCATCCAAGACCTGGCCACCAGGGAGACCTACGGGATCACCCCCTACCCCACGTTTATCCGCGACATCCTCATCCACGGGGGCCTTGTCCCCTGGGCCAAACAAAGGAAGGAGGCGTGATGGGTTTCAAGTCGGAGAAGATCTGGTTCAACGGGGAGCTCGTCCCCTGGGACGAGGCGCAGGTGCACGTGGCGGCCCACGCCCTCCACTACGGCTCGAGCGTGTTCGAGGGGATCCGCTGCTACAACACGAAAGGGGGGCCAGCCATCCTGTGCCTGGACGAGCACCTAAAGCGGCTCTACGACTCGTGCAAAATCTACCGGCTGGACGTCCCCTATTCCCTCGCGGCCCTGCGGGAG
>MTNI01000070.1 GCA_002011415.1 Candidatus Acetothermia bacterium JdFR-47 | reverse complement strand
TCAGAGAAGCGGTGGCCACGAGCCTGTTCGTCATGGTCCCGTCTGCGGCCCTGGCCACCAGCCAACACGCCCTGGCGGGAAATACCCACTGGGAGCTTGCCGTCCCCTTGATTTTGGGGATCGTAGTTGGGGCTCAGCTCGGCCCCGCTTTGGGAACGCGCCTTCCCAAAAAGCGCTTGCGACAGCTGTTCGCCCTGGTGCTCCTCTACGCAGCGGTGAACATGGTGCTCAAGGGGTTGGGCTTACGCTAGACCCCGAGGGCATCGAGCACGATCCGAACCACCATAAGCACCCACCCCACCCCCACCACCAGCCAGATTACCTTGCGGGCCGCTTCCAGCACCCCGAATAGAAATAGCACTAAGGTGAGAAGCCCTAGGTACCCTAAAGGGATCGCGAGGTTCTGGGAGACCTCATGGCCCGTGGGAAGGATGAGGTTGATCAAACTCACCAGACCCTGTCCCATGAGGTCGGCTGCCGATTGGATGAAGGACAGGATCTTGTCCCCTAGGTTTTCGAGGTTTTCGCCCTCCGGAGGGACCGTCTGGGCAAGTGCCGTTCCCCCGGCCAGACAGACGAGCAGCAAGACCATTGCCCAACGCATTGGATTCCCCCTTTCCGGGGACATCATAGCACGGGAGATGGTTGGGGACGGAACTAGGCCGGCCCCGGCACTTGCAGGTCTCCCTGAAAGGCCAGGCGCTCGTCGTGGTAGACGCGCATGCGCCAGGTTCCCTGGCCCAGCCCTTCGCTCCGGCCCTCGTAGGGGATGAGGGCCATGCACTCGATGCAGGGGTCTGGAACGGGTTGGGAGACGATGGAGAGCACGAGCTGGCATGGGGAGGCGAGGTGTTGGAGCACCGCATGGAGTTTGTAGCAGGGGGTCGGGGCCTGAAAGTTCCCGGTGAAGTCGAGGGCGCCGGGCTCGACCCGGATTTCGACCGCTTCGCACCCGGCGCCGCACTCCGCTTGGCCAGTAGAAAAGCTCACGAGTCGGGGATCACTCTCCCGGAGGACGCAGCCAACCAGTGCAAGGAGTGAACCCCCAAGAATAAGAACGCGATTTTTTCTCAATCCTCCTCTGCCTCCTCGATCGCCTCTTCGATCTTGTCGAGGGTGGAGGTGAGCTCATCCAAAAGGGATTCCAGCTCCTCTCGCAGCCGCGAGAGATCGGTGACCAGCGGCTTTACTTTGTCGATCAGCTCCTTCTTGGTTACGTACGCCATAGACCACCTCCTCAAGGCCAATTTTATGGGAGATCAAGGGCTATGCGAAACTGGGTGCGGGGTCGGGGTGTATAAGCAAGTAGAAGATGCTCAATGAAATGATCCGGGAGGTGGAGCGGTTGGCACGACAGCTTGCGCGCGGCATCGTGGCGGTGCTTTTGTTCCAAGTGGCCTTGCTGGGCCAGGTGCCGCTGGCCCAACAGGGGCAGGTGGTGACCACATTCATCCCCAGTGAAGCCGCTGTCCCCGAGGGGATCGCGGTCCAGCTCATCCTGCCCGAGACCGGGCGCTACGGTGGAGCGGCCCCGGTGGCGATCTTCATTCCCGGAGCGGATTCTCCCTCCGGGATCGGGCCCGCCCAGCTTCCCCTCGCCGAGCAGGGGGTGATCCTCCTCCAGTTTGCTTTCCCCGGCGGGGGGCGGCCACCCCTGAAAAGCGGCGGGACCTACGACCAGCGAGGGGAGGCGTGCATCGCTGCCCTGCGGGACGTAATCCTGTTCGCCGCCGGGCGCCTCCCGGATGCCCAGGGCCGAACGATCCAGGACCTGGTGGGGCCGGGCCTTTCCGTCGCCACCGATGACGTGGGCCTGGTGGGCTGGTCCAATGGGGGGAACATCGCCACGGTGGTGCTCGCGCAGGAAGAACTTCCCGTGGCCTGGCTCGTCACCTACGAGACCCCGGCCGGGGACCTGTTCGTCACGGTCTCCTTGGGCGGGATCCTGGGCGACCCAGATCCCAGGGCCGACGCCGACGGAGACGCCATCCCCTGGGACGATGGCCGCTGCCCCCACTACGTCCCCGGGCAGGGGCTGGACCTCTCGGGCCTCTCCTGGGATCCGGAGGCCGTCTTCTCCTCGCATCCGCGCCGGCCGGCAGCCCGGGGGGTCCTGTACCTGGAGCTGGACGGGCGGTCGGGCTTCGCTCCGGCCCCTGGCGGACGCCTCGACCGGGATGGGAACGGCCAAGTGGATCCCGATGAGGACTGGCCCCTGAACTTCCTCGAGGTGGAGATCGGGGGCGTGCGGAAGCGCGTCTATCCCCTGGAAGTCACCCGCCGTGCCGTGGCCCTGGGGCTCCTTTCCCGGATGGAGGCCGCCGGGGTTCCCGTGGCCTCCCCGGAGGAAGCGGAGGCCTTCTGGCGGCTGCGCGACATGAGCTACCACTACGGCGGCGTCGCCGAGAGCAACCCGGACCTCGCCGTGATCGTNTTCGGCTCCGAGACCGACCACGTACAGGCCCTTCCCGCACATGACCACGTGCTTTCGGCTTACGAGGGGTTCCTTCAGGCCGGGGTGCGTTTCGTGCGCCTCAATCCGGACGCGGCCTACGTGGAGGCGCAAGCTGGCCGGCCCGGTCCCTATCCCGACCACCCGGCCGGGGCCCGGTTCGATATATCCGCTTCAGCCACGGAGATAGGGGGCTGGATGGAGCCCGAGGGCGC
>MTNI01000100.1 GCA_002011415.1 Candidatus Acetothermia bacterium JdFR-47 | reverse complement strand
TTCCCCTCCCAAAAGACCCTCAACCTTACCCAGCCAAAGGGAGGTGGGCAAGGCTAGATGAGCCTAGGGGCCTCCTCACGCGTCTTTCCTGCCCCCAGGATATGGACCACCCGCACCCCGAGCCCCGCCAGGTGCGCGGAGATGAAGCGACGATGGCAACCGCGGGGATCCCGCTCGGCGCATAGGATCGCCACCCGGCCCGCATCTGAGAGGGAAAGGAGCCGGGCGACCCCCCGGCGGAAAGTCTCCGTCTGCATGTGCGCCTCGTAACCCCCCTTGCGGTAGCCGCCGAGCTCCTCNCCTAGCCACTCGTAGCGGATCCCTGCCTGGGAAAGCCCGTGGGCCAAGGCCTCCCTCGCGAAGTGGGGNTGCTTCTTGGAGGTGGGGAAGCGGCGCACGTCGGCGACGATTTCGATCCCAAAATCCGTAAGAAGCCTAACGAATTCCTCCCAGGGGAGGTTCGAGTGCCCCACGGTATAGATGGCCTTCCCCGGCGGCATGCCTTATCCTACCTCCATGGAGGTGGGTCAGTTGAAACTCGTCTTTAAGGTTATGCCCTTTCTGGCTTTGGGCTTTCTCCTCTCTGGCTGCCTTCCGCTCAACCTGCTCGAGCAGGGACCGGGGGGGATGTTCGCCGTGGTGCTGAACCAAGAGGGGGCCTACGAGCCCCTCCTCTCCGGTGGGGCGCTGTGGCTCCTGGACCCAGATGGAAAGCCGCAGAGGAAGCTCCTCGAGCTTGCAGAAGAACAAAGCGCCGGCGAGATCTCCTGGGCCCCAAGTGGGGAGGAGCTTTCGCTCACGGTGGTGCAGGTGGGGGAGTATGGCTTCCCGGAGGAGTGGAGGATCGTTCGCGTCCCCTTGGAAGGGGAACCCGTCGATATCGTTTCCCACGAGTATCCGCTGATCTCGCCCCACTACACTCAGACCGGCAGTGCCATCCTGTACTTGGCGATCCCGGAGGAGGAGCCAGCACTGTATCGGTTCGACCTTGTGACCGGGGAGGAGCAGCTCCTGGCAAATAACGTCCTGGCTTTCCTCCTTTCCCAGGACAAGGTCTACCTCTTGGACACGGACGGGGCGGTCCGCGTGCTAGGGGAGGAGGACGTCCTGGCGGAAGTCCGCTGCCCCGAGGAGTACTGCCAGGGGAGCCTGCTCTTTTGGCCCCGGCCATTCCTGGCGCTGGACCCAACGGGACGGTACTTCGCCATCTCACTTCAGGGGGAACCGGGGGTGTCTCCCCGGAGACGGACTCCGTGCCCAGCCTGTACCTTGTCGACCTGGAGGGAGGGGAGGCCTGGCACCTGGCCACTCCGGCGGGGGCACCCGCCTTCTCCCCGGACGGGAGGAAGCTCGCGTTCGCCGCCGGGTCGGTCGAGAAGGTGCGCAAGGCCTTCCTCTACGATCTTGAGACCCAGACCGTGGAGCCCCTGGAGGGAAGCGAGGGCGTGGTCCTTCTCAGCTGGGGTCCGAGCGGCCTGGTCGCGGTGGTGGAGCTCGCAGACGAGACGTACCGATTCCTCCGCTGGACGGAAGAGGGCTGGCAGGAGTTCTTCATCGGAGGCAGCGAAGAGGGCTCCTGATCTAATCCGCTGTCTCGACCACAATCCGGACCACGTTCTTCACCCAGAACGCCCCAGCGGAATCCGCCCTGTACTCGGCGTTCGATACGTCCCCGTCCTCGGGGAGGACCGCGATGCGGGGACCGTCCTCCCAAGCGGGCGGTTCAACCCCGTCAAGCGCGTAGGCCAGAACCACTGGGTAGTCGGGGTCGTATAGTCGACCCGCGGGNAANTGCANCTNGTAGCCGTCCCTCCCGATCACGGTTACCCCTGTCACCACAAGGTCTCCGAAGTAGGCCTCGATGAGCGTTGTGAGTGGCACGCCCTTGTACACTCCGTGGTCACGCCAATTCCCGTACAGGTTCTGGTAGGTGCCCTCGCGTTCGATGGCCGGAAGCTCTCGAAGTTCACGTAGGGTAACGTGGATGGCCTGCGGTCCTTCAAGGACGATCGCGGGCCCAGGCGGCTCCGGGCTTTTAAGGAGCGCGTACAGGGCCAAGCCCAAAAAGGCGGCGAAGAAGAGAACCACTCGCAGCCAGGGTCTTAGGGCCACCCCGCCCCTCCTCCGGAGAGGAACCAGCCGACACCGACCAGGCCGCACACCATCGCTAAGACAGCGCCCCAGTCGGCGGAGGTCCACGAAATCGCGGTCGCCGGTGTCCTTCGCGGGTAGCGGCCGAAGGCGCGGCCTTGCATGGCCAGGGCGACGCCATCAGCGCGGGACAGTGCGGAAGCTAGGACCGGAACCGCGATCCAGCGCACGTGGGAGAGGAGGTTCCAAGGGCGGAGGCGAAGCCCCCGCAAGGCTTGGGCCTCCCTGACTCTCTTGTACTCCTCCCTGAACAGGGGCAGAAACCGCAGGGCGAGGACAAGCACGTAGGTGTAACGGTAAGGGATCCTGGTGGTGGATAGAGCTTGGCTGAACTCCTCCGGCGAGGTGGTGGCAACGAACAGGACACTACCTCCCAGGATCCCCAGGAACCGGAGCGCCATCGCCGCCCCCACCCGCAGGCCCTCGGAGGTGATCGTGAGGGGTCCAAGCTTTGCGAGCATGGCGCCCGGGGTGAGGAGGGCCTGCACAAGGACGATGAACGCTCCGAACGAGAGGGCAA
>MTNI01000066.1 GCA_002011415.1 Candidatus Acetothermia bacterium JdFR-47 | reverse complement strand
CTCATCGACGCCGAGGCCCTCGCCAAGATGAAGCCCACCGCTTGCCTCATCAACACCTCCCGGGGCGGGGTGGTGGACGAGGAGGCCTTAGCAAAGGCCTTGGAGGATGGTCAGATCGCCGGCGCCTGCCTCGACGTCATGGAACAAGAACCCCCTAAGGAAGACAACCCCCTCCTTCGGCTCCCCCAGGTGCTCCTCTCCCCCCACGTCGGCTGGTACTCGGAGGAATCCCAGGCCGAGCTGCGCAGGAAGATCGCGGAGGACATCGGCCGGGCCCTGAACGGGCTACTCCCGCATGGCCTGGTGAACCGGGAACTGAAAGACAAGTTCAGGCCTGGCTGATCTACCATTCCGTTACAGCCCCATCCTCGCCTCGCCATATGGGGTTGGACCAGTCCTCCCAGCGGCGGGCGGCCTCTCTCACCGTCCTTTCGTCGACCTCGATCCCCAAGCCGGGACCCGCGGGGANCNGGACGAAACCTTCCTCCAACGCGAAGACCCCGGGGTCCACGAGNTAGTCGGTGAGCTCCACGCCCTGGTTGTAGTGGATCCCAAGGCTCGTCTCCTGGATCAGGAAGTTGTGGGCAGTGGCCGCCACCTGAAGGCTCGCCGCCAGGGCGATGGGGCCCAAGGGGCAGTGGAAGGCCACCAAAGCCCCGTACGTCTCGGCCAGGGTGGCGATCTTCCTGCACTCGGTGATCCCCCCGGCGTGGGANAGGTCGGGCTGGACCACGTCCACTACCCCGGCCTCGANGTACGGCTGGAAGTCCCAACGTGTGTAGAGGCGCTCCCCGAAGGCTAGGGGCACACAGGTGGCCGCCTTGAGCTGGGCGAGCCGCTCAAGAAGGGGCGGCAGCACCGGCTCCTCGAAGAACAAAGGGGAATAAGGCTCTAGGGCGCGGGCAAGCCGGGGGGCCAGGGCCGGGGACACCCGCCCGTGGAAGTCAAGCGCCAGGTCCACCTCCTCCCCGATCGCCTCGCGGACCCGGGCGATGCGCTCAACTACCTTGCGGATCCCGCGCGGCGACTCTATAGGACGTAGCCTCCCGGCCACGTTCATCTTGAGGGCGGTGAAGCCCCGGGCCACCTGGGTCCTCGCCTCCTCCGCGGCCTCCTCGGGCTCGTCCCCGCCCACCCAGCGGTACACCCGGATCCGGTCCCGGCACGCCCCGCCTAAAAGCTCGTATACCGGTGCCCCCAGGGACTTGCCTTTGATGTCCCACAGGGCTTGGTCGATGCCCGCGAGCGCGCTCATGAGCACGGGGCCCCCCCGGTAGAAGCCCCCACGGTAGAGCACCTGCCACACGTCCTCGATGCGGGCCACGTCGAGTTTGAGCACGTACTTCCTCATGAGCTCGTCCACCGCAGCCGCCACCGTCCGTGCCCTTCCCTCCACGATGGGCTCCCCCCAGCCCACCAGCCCCTCCTCCGTCTCCAGGCGGAGGAAGAGCCACCTGGGGGGGACTGCGAACAGCTCGTACCGTGCGATCCTCATCCTTTCCCCCCTCAAACCCGTGGCCCCAGCGGCTCGATGGCGAACTCCCGATGCCCCCACCGTTCAGCACAGGTGGGCCGGCCGGCCGCCACCTGAAGCAGGTGCTCGAAGATGCGCCTCCCCACCTCGGGGATGGCCTCGCCCTCGAGCACGACCCCGGCGTCCAAATCTATATCGTCTCGCATCCGCTCGAAGAGGGGGGTATTGCTCGCCACCTTGATGACGGGGGCGACAGGATTCCCAACGGGGGTCCCTCTCCCGGTGGTGAACAGGACCACCTGAGCCCCTCCCGCAACCATGGCCGTCACCGATTCCAGGTCGTTCCCCGAGGTGTCCATGACCACCAGGCCCTTGGCCGTGGGCGCCCTGCCGTAAGGGAGGAACTCCCTGATCGGGGTCGTGCCCCCCTTTGCTATCGCCCCCAGGGACTTCTCCTCGATGGTGGTGAGGCCGCCGGCCATGTTGCCCGGGGAAGGCTGGGCGCCCCGCAGATCCACCCCCATCTCCCTGGCCACCGCCTCCCGGCGGGCCACGGCTTGGAGGATCCTCTCCCCCACTTCAGGGGAGGAGGCCCGGGCGGCCAAAAGGCGCTCCGCCCCGATGAATTCCGTGACCTCCGAGAGGATGACCGTGCCCCCCAGCCGCACCAAGATGTCGGCGGCTGCCCCCACGGCCGGGTTCGCCGTCACTCCAGACCAGGCGTCCGAGCCCCCGCATTCCACGCCTACGACGAGCCCGGAGACCGGCACCGGCTCCCGTCGCGCCGCCGCCACCTCTTGGAGGAACTCCCGGGCGATCCCCACCCCCCTTTCCACGGCCGCCCGACTCCCTCCTACCTCCTGGACCATCACCAGCTCGAGGAGAACGCCTCTTTCCCTCAGCCTCTCCGCCATCTCCTTCGTGGGCATGGCCTCGCAGCCCAAGCCCACGAGGAGCGTGGCCCCCACGTTGGGGTGCGCGGCATAGGCCTCGAGGACCCGGCGTGTCTGCGCGAGGTCCTCCCCGAGCTGGGAGCAGCCGTACACGTGGGGCAGGGCGACGACGCCCGGGACAGCGCGGCCGATGCGCTCCACCACCCCATTTACGCAGTGGACCGCCGCCAGGACCAGTACGTGGTTGCGTACCCCCACCCTTCCGTCCGCCCGCCGGTAGCCGGGGAACTCGGCCGCAAGATGCGA
>MTNI01000108.1 GCA_002011415.1 Candidatus Acetothermia bacterium JdFR-47 | reverse complement strand
AAAGGATTTGGAACTTCACCTCTTTTCCATACCGATAGGCTCCCTGTACATCATTAAGGGCGATTACGATCCTGCGATGAGGCATTTGCTCGTTGATGGCGTAAATTAAATTCTGCGTAAAGGTTGCAATACCACATCGGCGTGGTGGATAGCTGCTTAAATAGGCAACACATAGGGTATCCATAACGTTGCCATCTAGGAGCAGATCACCTCTCCATCCTCAGCTCCAGCACCCGCACACCCCAGGGCCCAAGCGAGAGCCGGAATGTCCCCTCCTGTATCTCCAGCTCGTCCCCGCTTTCGACATCCAACACACGACAAGGCGGCTGCTGGCAGTGCACCTCCTCTTCCAGGGGGGCAACGCTATGGTTAATGGCCACAAGGAGTTGGTTCCCCTCCTCGTTTTCCAGGAGGTTCAGGCTCAACGCGGGGTGCCGGGCTTCAAAGGGCGGCCTGATACCGGCCTCGGTCCGCAAGGCCCGGTACAGACGATGGGCCGGCGACCGGCGATGAGGTTCGCTCCCATGCGTTAGCAGCCACTCCAGGGAGCGAGGACAGAAGAACGCCTTTCCCCGGCCTACGGTGTGGACGGTGAGAGCAGGGTGACCATCGCCATCCACGGCCAAGACCCTGGCCTCCCTCGGGGCGATGGGCAAATAGGGGGCATCGGCGACGGGCACGACGATCTGTTCTCCCGCTCGCAGGTCGCCGAGCCCCTCCACCAGGCGCAGCTCCCCCATCCCCCCCTGCGGCGGGGTGAAAGCACTCGGCGGCCGGCCGAGGCGCACGCCGAAGAGCACCTCTAGGTTAGGCACCGCCCCGCCGAACCCGGCCCATAGCACACCCCCGGCCTCTACCCAGGCCCGCAGGTCATACCAGGTAGAGGCCAGGAGGTCGCCGTAGGGGATCAACAGCAGACGCACATTTTCCGGAGGGAGTGCCGGTTCGCGGATGAAAACGACGTCGAAACCGGCCATCCGCGCCAAGGTGTAGGCCTCAAGCAGGGCTTTGAAAAGGCGAGGGCGGTCCACGTTGCGAAAGGGATAGTTGACGTAGAAGGTAGAGGGCACCAAGACAGCGGCCTGAGGTGGGGCGGGGGACCACCTGGTAGCACCTACCTCTTCCATCAGACGGGCGAAACGGCGCATCTCTCCGGCGGCTGGCTTCTCGCTCCCGTTGGCCCGGGTGACGCCGAAGAACAGCTCAAAGGGGTGGTGGGTGTAAGGGGGCAGGTCGGCGGTGGGGAAGTCGCTCCAGCACCAGGCCAGTGCTCCAGCAGCCCCGGCAGCCCAGGTGGAAAAGAGCACGATTCGGAAATAGTCCGCTTGTACCGATTCGGCCCACAGGGCAGTGCTGACCCCAAATTCCTCCATCAGCACCGGCAGGCCGATGTCGCACAAGCGCACGGCTCCCGCCGGGGCGTGGCTGAAGCGCAGGGCGTCTGTATCCCCATAGTAATGGTGGAGGCTTACGAAGTCCTCCCCTTCTCTCAGCTTCTCAACCCCTCCTAACGTGCCTTCGGGGAAGCCCAATCCAGCACCCTTCAGGTCATCGCCGCCGTCGCCAGGGGCGATAGGGCGGTGGGGATCCAGAGCACGGATGGCCTGATACATGTCCCGCATCCACCCCAGCAGGACGTGGGTCTCACGCTTCCCGGTGTGGTTGGTGATCTCATTGGATAGAAGCCACCCTAGGATGGCCTCCTCGTCCCGATAGCGAGCCACGATGGCCTGCACAAACCGCCGAGAGCGGGCCAGCACCTCAGGATCTGTGTAGAAGTCGCGCCCCTGCCCCCAGGGAATGGGAAAGTTCATCCCCGACATATGGCCGACGAAGAAGCTGGGAAGGGCGTATAGCCCGTGCTCCCGGCATAAGGCCAGGAAGGTATCCAGCCTCTTCAGGGCCTCGTCCTTGAGGTTTCCCACAGCGTCGGCGAAATCCGCCGTGCGCAGGAAAAAGCGGACGGTGTTCAGGCCTAAGGCACGCATCTCCTGCAGGTCCTGGGCGATCCCCTCCGGATCCCAGCGGGTCCACATTTCCAGGGCCGTGCGCCGGGGCCAGTAGTTCACACCGACGGGGTAAACTGGCTTTCCATGGCGATCATGCAACACCCGGCGTGGCATCCCTACCCCCTTGAGTCAGTCGATCAACACAAACCCCAGCTTCGGCGTGTTCATCTCGTTAAGCTCCGTTGGCTTCGTCTCTATCCTCCTGATGTGCGTGCCAAGTTCCGTTTGGCTGAGGTCCCGGATCCCCCGCGCTTCCCGCTGGAAGGCGTCCTTTATCCGCCTGCCCCTTATCTTCCCTTCCAATAGCAGCTCGAGTCCCA
This sequence comes from Candidatus Acetothermia bacterium JdFR-47, assembly GCA_002011415.1. Taxonomy (GTDB): domain Bacteria; phylum Bipolaricaulota; class Bipolaricaulia; order Bipolaricaulales; family Bipolaricaulaceae; genus JdFR-47. Next base: position 361 of record MTNI01000108.1, on the reverse strand, counting down.
ACGGATCTCTGACCTTTTCATAGATTTCAGCGGCAGTGACCTCCTCACCGACCTTGCCACAAAAGGGGCAGGTTTCCAGCTCCGGATATTCCTCCAGGGACAGGTAATGCACCCTGCCGCCTGGTTCGAAATGGACGCTGGCGGCAATGGCCCAACATAGGTGAAACCTATCGCCTTCGACGCTCCACAGCTTGCCTCTCAGGGGCTTAAGGTAATACCTCAGGTGGAGCGAGTGCTCGTGGAAGAAGGCCGGGGTGGAAAAGCCGTCATAGGGCTGTAAGTGGTCCCGGGCCGCCTCCCCGTCGGCGCCCTCCAGCGGCGCCCTCCAGGTCACCCCGTACAAACCACAGTGCTCCAGGAG
>MTNI01000056.1 GCA_002011415.1 Candidatus Acetothermia bacterium JdFR-47 | reverse complement strand
TTAAGAGCAGCGTTTTCATAGCTGAAGACCGGGTATACTATGCTTACAAACGTTTGCGAAAGGAGGCCGCATGAAGGCACTTGTGCTTACGGCTAAGTGGGAGCCGAGGCCTGGCTACGTGGTCTCGGAGTTCGAGAAGAAAACCGGTAAGGCCATAGAGGGGTTCAACGTNTGGCGGCATCCAAAGCTCGAGCTCAAGGAAGTAGAGCAGCCCAAGCCCGGTCCAGGCGAGGTGCTTCTCCGCGTCAAGGCCTGTGGCGTCTGCGGCTCGGACGTCCACTTTTATGAGACGGATGCTGACGACTACATCCTGTACCCTGGGCTTACCAAGTTCCCCGCNATCATCGGCCACGAATTTGCCGGTGAGATCGTGGAGATCGGACCNGGCCCTGAGGCGGAGGGNTTNAAGGTCGGGGACCGGGTCACGGTGGAGGAGATGGTGTGGTGCGGCTACTGCCGCCCCTGCCGGGATGGNTTCCCCAACCACTGCCAGAACCTGGAGGAGATCGGGTTCACCATCGACGGGGCCATGGCCGAGTACATCGTNGTGCCGGCCAAGCTCTGCTGGAAGGTGGACGCGATCTTCGAGCGCTACGCTGANGAGGAGCTGGCTTGGGAGGTGGCTGCCACCACCGAGCCCACCTGTGTGGCCTACAACACTGTGTTCGAGCGGGCTGGNGGATTTCGCCCCGGGGCGTACGTAGCGGTGTANGGGGCNGGGCCGATCGGCTTGGGGGCGATCCAGCTGGCTAAAGCCGCTGGCGCTGCCAAGGTGATCGCCTTCGAGGTCTCCGAGGTGCGTCGCAAGCTCGCAAAAGAGGTAGGAGCCGATTACGTCTACGACCCGCGCGAGGTCACCCCTTCCGAGGCGGTGATGGAGGTNACCCACGGTGAGGGNGCGGACCTGTCGGTGGAGGCTGCTGGGGCCCCGGAGAAGACGATCCCCGAGATGGAGAAGACGCTGGCCATCAACGGAAAGATCGCGGTGGTGGGCCGGGCTGCCAAGCGGGTGCCCATGTTCCTGGAGCGGTTCCAGATTCGTCGCAGCCAGCTCTTCGGCGCCCAGGGGCACTCTGGCCACGGGATTTTCCCCTCCGTCATCCGGATGATGGGAGCGGGGCTCATCGATAACTCCAAGATCATCACCTCGCGCTATCCCCTTGACGAGGCGCTTTCCGCTCTGGAGAAGGCGACCAAGCGCGAGGACGGCAAGATCATCATCAAGCCCTGAAGGAGGGAAGNATGTCCATGTGGATAACCACTGAGCACCCCGCCATCGTGTTCGAAGACACAGAGGTGGGGCGGCTGAAGAAGGAGATCTGGGAGGCCTCCGATGAGGAGATCGACCGGATCCTCTCTGAGTACGGGATCCCCTCCCCGCCGGAACTGGGGAAGCCCGGTTCTTACATCCAGACGACACCGCGCGCCAAGGTCGTGGAGAACCGCCGCAAGAACGACATNGTCATCATCCCNGTGGCGAGCACCGAGCGGCACGGAGACCACTCCTGCTCCGGGCACGACATCTTCCAGGTCACACAGCTTATCGAAGGCCTGCGCCGCTACACGGAAAAACAAGGCCGGCCGGTGAACCTGGTGCTGCCGCCCATCATCTACGGGGCGCACCCCTACCACCACATCGGCATGCCCGGCACCATCATCATGCCCGAAGAGGTAGTGCGGGAGACCCTGATCAACGTGATGCTGGGGCTGTGGAATGACGGCTTCCGCAAGCAGCTCATCATCAACAACCACGGCCAGCTGTGGGTGCTCGAGTCCGCCTTGCACGAGTTCATGTACCGCTATCAGCTGCCTGGGATCTACCAGATCTTCGACTGGCACCGGTGCGTGCGGGAGTTCTTCACGCCTTGCGAGCGGACCGGCTGGGAGACCGACTTCATCCACTCTGCCGAGCACGAGACGTCGCTGGGATTACTCCTTTTCCCCGAGGGGATGATCGACATGTCCTATGCCAAGGACGAGGAGGGGAAGGGGTACCTTCCGTCCGGGCACTTTGACACCTCCGTGGACCCATATCGGCGGCCGCACCGCTGGTCCGAGGGAGAGGGGCACATCGCGATCGAGCTCGCTGCCACCCCGCACGGCTCCGTAGGGAAGCCCACGCTGGCCAAGGCGGAGAAGGCCAAGCGTCCGGTGGCGGCCATCTTGCGCTACCTCACGTTGGTGGTGGACCAAATCCTGGAGGCGTTCCCGCCGGGGACGGTGCCACCGGTGGAAGAGGTTACGCTCCGTACCGCCGAGGAGATGGAGCCGTACCTCAAGGAGCCGGGGTCACCGGGGTGGAAGCCGGTGTATGCCCTGCCGAGGCGCGGTTTTTAACCTGTAACCGTGAGCCGTGATCGGTGATCTGACGTGATCAGGTGGCCGCTAGGGCTCATCGTCCCGGTCCAGGATACAACCCCGTTCTCCCCGTTTGAGCCGGGGGAGTGGGTGGAGGCTCTGGGTCGGGTTGCCGGGGCGGGTTACGGCGCGGTGGAGCTCGCCGTCACCAACCCGGCGAAGCTGAATCATGACGAGGTGGCGGAGGCCCTGCGGAAGGCGGGCCTCCGCCTTTCCTCCCTCACCACCGGCCAGGCAGCCGGAAAGGAGGGCCTTTCTCTCTCCTCCCCAGATGATGGGGTGCGCCTGCGGGCCATCGAGCGCATAAAGGACCACATGCGCCTGGCACGGCCCCACGAGGCCGTGGTCATCGTGGGGCTCCTGCGGGGCGTGGA
>MTNI01000057.1 GCA_002011415.1 Candidatus Acetothermia bacterium JdFR-47 | reverse complement strand
CCGCCGAAGATGTCCCCCCGGCGCAGATCCCACATCCCGGCCAAGAACTGCGCCAGGCCCCCGTAGAACATGGCCACCGGCATCACGATCCCCAGGGTCTCTGCCGATACCCAGCCGGCGTTCACGATGTTCAGGATGAAGGTGGAGAGCGCGAACCCGCCCAGCCCCAGCGGGGCAGGATTGGCGATCTTATCTGTCATCTGGTTCCTCCTTTCCGCGAAAGTGAACAGAGGTCTGGGGACAGCCAGGCTTGGGGGCCGGAACCGGCTTCAGGCCCCACAGGGCCACCAAGACGCCCACCGCCGCCAGCACGATCACGGGGACGAACACGGTCAGGTAGCTCCCGGTGAGGTCCCGGATGAGGCCGGAGATGAAGCCCCCCAGGAGGGCCCCGGCGCCGTAAGCGGTGAACACGATCCCGTAGTTCTTCCCGTAGTGCTTGGTGCCGAAGTAGGTGGCGGTGGCGGTGGGAGCGATGGCCAGCCATCCCCCCAGGTTCAGCCACAGCACGCTGAACCCGATGAAGTACAGGGCCACGTTTCCCCTGCCCCACAGGTAGAGGAGGGCGGAGGCCACGATGATGAGGCCCAAGGAGAGGACCGCGGTGTAGCGGGCGGTGAGCCTGTCGGTAAGCCAACCGAACAGGGGACGGCCCACCCCGTTGAAGATGGCGAAGGCGGACACCGTTATCGCCGCCAGGCCAGGGGTGAGCCCAGCCACCTCGTTCCCGAAGGGAGCCGAGATCCCCGCGGCCATGAGCCCCGCCAGGGAGCCGATGGTATAGGTGAGCCATAGGGCATAGAAGGTGGGGGTACGCACCATTTCCCTTCGGTCCAGTGCTGTTCGGGCTCGCAGCTGGCCCCCATGGGGCTGGTACCCCGCCGGCTTCCAGTCCGGGGGCGGGTACCTCAGTGGCAGGGAAAGGAGGAACAGGATGGCCAGAAAGGCGACCCCCATGGCGGAGAAGGTCCGCAGGGGGCCCACCTCCCCGATAAGGGCGTTCATGATGGGGGCGGTGACCAAGGCCGAAAGACCGAACCCCATCACCGTGAGGCCCACCGCCAGGCCTTTCCGATCGGGGAACCACTTGGCCGCCACCGCCACCGGACAGCCGTAGATGGTTCCCACCCCGGCCCCGGCGATGATCCCGTAGAACAGGGTGAGCAGCCAGATGTTGGGGGCGAAGCCCGCCAGTATCCATCCCAGTCCCACCAGCCCTCCCCCGAGGACCCCCGTCTTGCGGGGGCCCCAGCGCTCCACGATCCCCCCGGAGAAGGCCATGGCCAGGGCGAAGGCAGCCAGGAAGATCATGTAGGGAAGCCCGCTCTCCGTGGCCCCGATCCCCCACAGGGACTCCAGTGGCTTGCGGAACACGCTGAAGGCATAGACCGCGCCCAGGCACATGTTGATGAGGAACCCCAGCGCCACGAAGGCCCAACGCCCTCTTTCAGGGTCCAGCCCGAAGATATTCCGTATTGCCAATTAAACCTCCTCGGGGTGTGGTAAAGAGAAGGGGCGGAAACGGGTTCCGCACCCTTGCCATCCCCGGCTACATCGAGGCCCTCAGCCCTGGTAGCCCACGATGCTCTTCAGCTGCTCCACACACTCGGGGTTGCGGAGGGTGGTGATGTCCCCGGGCGGGGCACCCCGGACCAGCGACTTGAGCACCCGGCGCATGATCTTCCCGGACCGCGTCTTGGGCACATCGTCCACGAAGTAGATCTCCGCCGGGCGGGCAGTGGGCCCGATGTGCTTGTCCACCGTTTTGATGAGCTCCTTCTTGAGGTCGTCGGAGGCGGTGTAGCCCGCCTTCAGCAACACGAACGCCACCGGCACCTCGCCCTTCACCTCGTCCGGACGGGACACCACCGCCACCTCGGACACCGCCTCGTGTTGGGACAGGGCGTCCTCCACCTCGGCGGTGGCGAGACGATGCCCGGCCACGTTCATCACGTCGTCCACCCGGCCGGTGATGCGGATGTTCCCCATCTCGTCCATGCGGGCCCCGTCCCTGGTGAAGTAGTACTTGGGGCCGTACTCGCCGAAGTAGGTGGCCTTGAACTTCTCCGGGTCGCCCCAAAGGCCCCGCAAGAGCGACGGCGGGAACGGGGGCTCCAAGACCAAGTACCCGCCTTCACCCGGCTGCACCGGCTGTCCCCCGGCGTCCAGGATCCTGGCCCGGATGCCAGGGAAGGGGCGGCCGGCCACGGTGGGGATGAAGGGGCCGATCCCCGGCAGGGCCTGGACGCAGTTGGCCCCGGTCTCCGTCTGCCACCAGGTGTCGATGATCGGACAGCGCCCGCCCCCGATGTGGTTGAAGTACCAGAGCCACGCCTCCTCGTTGATGGGCTCCCCCACCGTGCCCAGCACCCGCAGGGAGGAGAGGTCGTACTTGGCCGGCCACTCCTCGCCCCACTTCACGTGCATCCGGATGGCGGTGGGGGCGGTGTAGTAGGCGGTGACCTTGTGCTTCTGGATCACGGCCCACATGCGGCCGTAATCCGGGGTGTCGGGGGCGCCCTCGTAGATCACCGTGGTCACCCCGTTCATCAGGGGACCGTAGTTGATGTAGGAGTGGCCGGTGATCCAGCCCACGTCGGCGGTGCACCAGAAGATGTCGTCCTCGTGGAGGTTGAAGTTCCACTTACAGGTGGTGTAGACCTGCACCGCGTAGCCGCCGGTGGTGTGCATGACCCCCTTGGGCTTCCCGGTGGTGCCGGAGGTGTAGAGGATGAACGCCAGGTCCTCGGCGTCCATCTCCTCCGGCGGGCACTCCGG
>MTNI01000002.1 GCA_002011415.1 Candidatus Acetothermia bacterium JdFR-47 | reverse complement strand
TCGCGGCAGAGCTCGAAGAACTCCTGGGTGTAGAGGCGGTTGACCTGTAGGCTGCTTGGGGTCCCGAGGTTCATGACGATCACGTCGAAGCGCTGGTTCGTCGCGTTGAGGAACGCTCGTGCATCGGCGAGGTGGGGAAAGAAGGTCGGGGCCCTCGGCAGGGGTGTCGGGGCCGTCCGCACGGCTGCGCCACAGCAACTTGGCGATATACGGATCCAGCTCNACGTAATGGAGCTGTTCCACGTGGTGCAGGGCGGCTATCCGCTCCGGNACCTCCAGCCCAGTCCNGATCGCGAGCACCGCCTGCGGTCGGGGGTGCATAAGCAGTGCGAATTGGACGAGGGGCTCGACGGTGAAGACATCCGCTTGGGGAACGGTGATCGTCGGCACCCCATTCACGAACGCCGTCATCTCCCCTCCCCTCTCGACGAGGAGGATGTTCGCGTATTTGGAATTGTAAAAGTCCTCTACTTGCACGCCCGGCCAGGCCAGCCTGAGGAGATGGTGTTCCAGCGCCTCCGGGATGGGGGAAACCGCAAGGCCGACGAAGAGGAGGGCCGTCCCCAGGGCGGAGAGGGCCCCAAGACGGAGCGCGCGTCCCCTTGCCTGTAGAAGCAGAAACATGCCCCCACTCGCTGAGGCCAACGCGGCCACTCCGAGGCAGAGCTTGAGGGGCCGCAGATTCCTTGAAAGGAGGAAAGCGAACAAAAGGCCGGCTACCACAACCCCACATGCTTCCAAGGTGTAAACGGTGGCCGAGGACGAGCCCGCTTTGGGTAGATGTCTTGCCGCCTTGCAGCCGAAGGCGAATTGGAGTCCGGCGAGGAGGCCGAAGGGAAGGAGGACGCAGAACGACCCCCACATGACCACACCGTAGCCCGTGCTGATGCCCACCGGGATCCCAGCCCAAGTCCGCAACAGGCGGGCGACGGCTACCCCAAGGGGAAGCAGTATCCCGTTGAGGAGGTGTGCCGTGGTGAAAGCGATCGTGCCCGCCTTCGCTTTGGCGATGAGGGGGCCGCCTAGGCCTGCTCCCAGCGCCGCGGCCAGCATCCAGTTGGCGAGGATGATTCCGATGGTGAGCTCGTTCCCCCTAAATGCGACCAGCAGTTCGCGCAAAAGGAGCGTCTGGGAAAGGAGCTCCACCGCTCCCATGACGAAGAACGGGCCCCAAAGGAGGGGGGAGAACGGCCCTGTGGCCTCCTTATCGCCGGTTAGTCGAACTTCTGACATATCGGCATCCTCCCTGTCCAGGCGGGGTCATTCCCCGGGACGGCTCACAGGCGCCATCTAGCCTCGCTCCTTGGTCGCTTCCTTTCCGCGCCTTTCGGCAACGGCGGCCAAAACGAGTGACAGTTCGTAAAGGAGCATGAGGGGCACGGCCATGAACGCTTGGGTGACCACATCGGGCGGGGTCAGTATGGCGGCCACTATCCAGCACAAAACGATGACGTGCCTCCGCCGCTGGCGCAAAAACTCGCGGCTCGTGATCCCCAAACGGACGAGGACCAGCACCACCAACGGAAGCTCGAACACGAGCCCCATGAGCAACGTGAAGAGGCTCACAAAGGACACGTAGTTGCCCACGGTAAATTGGGGCTTGAGTAGCTCTCCTCCTGCGGCGATGAGGAACCTGAGCGCAGCCGGGAGGGCGACATAAAAGGCGAAGGCGCTTCCGCTGTAGAACATGACCCCTCCGAATAGGAAACAAAACCGGAGTGCCCTCCGCTCGATCGGGCGTAGCGCCGGCAAAACAAATCGCCATGTCTGGTAGAGGATGAAGGGCGCGGAGGCGAGTATGCCCACAAAGAAAGACATTTTTAGATAGCTGAGGAAGGCTTCAGCCGGATGGATGAAGATGAACGTCTCCTTCTTGCTCGGCATCATGAGGAACGCCATGATCTGGTTGCGGAAAAGATAGGCGGCGATGGCGAAGATCGTCACCGAGACCAGGCTGTATATGACGCGCTGGCGCAGCTCCGCCAAATGGTCCCAGAGGCTCATTCGCCCACCGTTGGTGTCCGGCATCTCCAATACCATTTTGTATCACATGAGGGATCTGTAGGTACAACTGGTGGAGGATCCTTATCCTTTGGGTGTAGGCATCCACCACGAACACGAGGCGCTCGGCGGCGTAAAGCAGGATGGGATCGGCCGTTTCCGGGCCGATCCCTGAGACCGAGATGAACCCCGCTCACCGCCGCTTGCTAGTACCCCAAAAGCCTGGGTTCAAACCCTTCTTAACTCACACATGCCCAGAGTGAGTCTTCTAATGGCACACACTAGTTAGTCCTGGGGAGTGGTCCACCTTACGTCCCAGAGGAGGACCCTCCCGTCAGATGAGCCCGAGGCGAGGAGCTCGCCGTCAGGGGAAAAGGCGACCGAATGGACACTACTTGTGTGTCCTTTGAAGGTGTAGAGGAGCTCACCGGTGGCCACGTCCCATAGCTTTACGGTCCCGTCCTCCGAACCCGAGGCGAGGAGCTTCCCGTCAGGAGAAAAGGCGACCGAGAGGACGCTTTCGGCATGTCCTTCCAGCACACGGACCGCTCTTCCCCGGTTCACGTCCCAAAGCACGATGACCTTGTCCTCTCCCCCGGAGGCAATGAGTTGGCCATCCGGGGAGAAGGCGACGGAATAGACTACGCCATTATGTTTTCTCAAAGTGCGCTGCAGCGTCCTTCCTCCAGCTCCCAGAGTTTCACGCTTTGATCCTCTGACCCCGTGGCAAGGAGCCCTCCGTCTGGAGAGAAGGCGAACGTGAAGATCATGTCCCTGTACA
>MTNI01000012.1 GCA_002011415.1 Candidatus Acetothermia bacterium JdFR-47 | reverse complement strand
CCTCGGCGGAGAGAGCCTTCACCGCCCGCACGCCAGCTTGCCCGATGGGGATCTTGATCACCACATTGTCGGCGATCTTGGCGAGTTCCCGTGCCTCGGCCACCATGCCATCGGCGTCGAGCGCGGTCACCTCGGCTGACACCGGCCCGGAGACCAACCGACAGATCTCGGCCACAAGCTCGCGAAACGAGCGCCCCTCTTTCGCCACCAAACTGGGGTTCGTGGTCACTCCATCGATCAAGTCGGAAAGCTCCCGGATCTCATCCAAACTCGCCGTGTCGAGAAAGATCTTCATCGTTCCCCCCTCACCAAATGTTGACTTAATAGCTTACACCTCTGCGAAACTTCCTTTGCCGTAAAGGTTCCAAGGTGCCAAATCTAGTCTTTCAACAAAGCTCCACGACCTCTCGCTTTCATGTCTCCCTTTTGTACANCTGCCACCCTCCGTGGTCAGAAAGAAGGCGTGACGCCGAACAAGCGGCAGGCGTTCTCGAACGTGATCTCGGCCAGCTCCTCCAAGGACAACCCCCGAAGCTCGGCGACCCGCAACGCCACGAGCCTTACTTTGAGGGGATCGTTGCGCCTCCCCCGAAACGGCTCCGGGGGGAGGAACGGGGCATCGGTCTCGATCAGCAGCTTCTCCACCGGGACGTGCCTGACCGCCTCCCGCAGGGCCTCGTTCCTGCGATAGGTGATGGGCCCGCCGATCCCCAGGTAAAGTCCAAGGGANAGNAATTTCTCNGCGAGCGAGGGNTCCCCGGAGAACGCGTGGGCTACTCCCCTCACCGGCNCTTCCGCGGCCAGCACTTGGAGGAAGGCCTCCACCGCCTGACGTTGGTGCAGGATTACGGGGAGGTCGAGCTTCTTCGCCAGCCTGAGCTGGGCNCGAAACGCCGCGACCTGTGCCTCCCGCGGGGAAAGGTCCCGGTAGAAATCGAGCCCACACTCCCCCACCGCCACCGCGCCACTCCGCAGAAGCTCCTTCAGGCGCTGCTCCGCTTCGGGGGAGAAGGACCTCGCATCGTGGGGGTGCACTCCGCAGGCCGCGAACACATGGGGATACCTTTGCGCCAGGTCTAGCGACGCTTCGGAGCTTGGCAGGTCAACCCCCACGTTGACCACTGCCACCCCCTGGCCCCTGAGCTCCGCGATGAGTTCTTCCCGGTCCTCGCTGAACTGCGAGAAATCAAGATGCGTGTGTGTGTCAAAGAACCTGGCCATGGTTTACCTAGACAAGCCGCTCCAGCTCCGCGAACACGCGGGGGATGACCCGGAGCAGATCACCGGGGAGGACGGCGCGCTCCGCCGCCCGGCGGGAAAGTCGCTCGGCCGCGCGGCCGTGCACGAAGACACCCACACAGGCTGCCTCCAGAGGCTCGGCCCCGCTCGCCCACAGGCCCGCGATGAGCCCCGCCAAGACGTCCCCTGCTCCCCCGTGCGCCAGGGCGGTGTTTCCAGTCACGTTGAGGTAAACCTCGCCATTCGGCGAGGCGATGGCGGTGGGAGGGCCTTTTAGGGCCACAGTGGCTCGCCAGGTGGCCGCGGCCTCCCGCGCCTCCTCGATCTTCCTCGTCACCACATCGGCCGTGGGCCTCCCCACCATCCGTGAGTACTCGCCGGGGTGGGGCGTAAGGATGATCTCGCCGTGGCCCTTGAGAAGAAGCCTTGGGTCCTGGGCTAAGGCGTACAGGGCGTCGGCGTCCACCACCACCTTGGGGTGCCCGGAGGAGAGGATCGCCTGCACCACCTCTGCCGGGCCAGGTCCCCGCCCGAGGCCGGGGCCCACGAGCACCACGTCCATCCCCTCCATCAGGCGCAGGACCTCGGTGGCCGCCTCCGGGGTGAACATCCCGCCCTCGGCCGGGGCAGGGTGCACAAGTGCCTCGGTCACGCCCCCCTCAACCACCTCGTAGACCGGCTCGGGCACCACCGCGTGGACGAGCCCCGCGCCGGCCCGCAGCGCCGCCTCGGCGGCCAGGGTCGCGGCCCCCGCCATCCCTACCGCCCCTCCCACCACCAGCACCCGGCCGAACGTCCCCTTGTGCCCGAAGGGAGGCCGGGGCGGAAGCGCGCTGGCGCAGAACTCCTCCGAGAGGACCCAGGCCAGGGGCTGGGCTGCATCCCAAACACTCGGGGGATAAGCGACCTCCACCAACCGTACCTGCCCACATCGCTCCGCAGCCGGGGGCAAAAGGTGGCAGGGCTTCAGGGCCCCCATGACCAGGGTGAGGTCCGCCCACACCGCCGGTCCCTTGACTTCCCCGGAGTCGGCGGAAAGGCCGGACGGGAGGTCGACGGCCACCACCTGACCGGGAGACCGCGATAGGATCTCGATCGCGGCCCTGGCCAGACCGCGGGCCTCCCCTCGCGCACCCACGCCCAACACCCCATCGAGCAGGAGATCAGCCCGGAGGAACTCGTCCGCGAGCGCCGAGAGTTCCCCTTCCTCCTTCACTTGAACCAATCGATCCGGAAAGCAGGCGGAAAACGCCCGGGCCTGCTCGGCCGCCGCCCCAGTGGGCTCCCCGAGCACCACGGCGAAGGGCTCCGCCCCCCACAGGCCCAGCCACCTAGCGGTGCACAGGGCGTCTCCCCCATTTCCGCCCTTGCCGGCCACGGCTAACACCCGGCGCCGCAGGGCCCGGGGGAAAGCCCGGCGGATCTCCTCCGCCGCGCCTCGGCCGGCCGACTCCATGAGAAGCAAGGAGGAGACCCCAATTTCCTCGGCCCGACGATCCAGGTCTTTGATCCCTTGCGCCGACAGAACCGGTCTCATGCTCGCCATTCTAGGGTCGG
>MTNI01000105.1 GCA_002011415.1 Candidatus Acetothermia bacterium JdFR-47 | reverse complement strand
GAGACGAAAGAGGAACGGCAGCTTACCCACAACGAGTTCGACGAGATCTACCCCACTTGGTCCCCCGATGGCACGAAGCTCGCCTACATGGCGGCCCAGGAGAAGGAGAACTGGGATATCTTCACCATCGACGTAGCCACGGGGCAGGTGTTCCGGGTGACCCGCGATCCCGCGGCCGACGTGAACCCCAACTGGTCAGATAGTGGCGAGATCGTGTTCAACTCCGATCGAGGCGATCGCTGGGGAGCCTATGCCATCCAGCCGGACGGCTCCGGGCTGCACGAGCTCTCCTTCACCCGGCCGGAGCCCGAGGAGTGACCTGAGGCGGTGCGTGCGAGCGGGGTGATCCTGGCCGCTGGCCGGGGCGAGCGGTTTCAAGGCCAGGTGAACAAGGTGTTCGTCCTCCTCCGCGGCCGCCCTTTGCTTCGCTGGTGCGTGGACGCCTTCCTCGCCTCTGGGGCCGTGGAGGAGTTGGTGGTGGTGGCTCGGCCAGGGGAGGAAGGGCAAATCACGGAGTTCCTCTCCGAGGTTCCCTTGCCAGTGCAGGTGGTGCCGGGGGGGGAACGGAGGCAGGACTCCGCCCGTGCCGGTGTCGAGGCGGCACAGGGCAAGTACGTCCTCATCCACGACGGCGCCCGCCCTCTGGTCACCTCCGAGCTCATTCGACGGGTGCTGTCGGCAGCCGAGGAGCATGGGGCGGCCGTGCCCGTACTCCCAGTGGTGGACACGGTGCGGTACGTGGACGACCGGGACTTCCTGCGCCCCGAGGATGTACGGCGGGCGAGGCTCGTCCGCATTCAAACCCCGCAGGGCTTCCGGCGCGAGCTCCTCCTCTCCGCCCTGGAAGTTGCCGAGCGGCAGGGCCTTTCCCTGACCGATGACGCCGCAGCCCTTCTCGCCCTGGGTAAGCCAGTGGCCGCCGTTCCCGGGGACCCCCGCAACCTCAAGATCACCCACCGCGAGGACCTAACGCTGGCTGAAGCGCTGTTGACATTGCTGTAGGGGGTGGTAAAATGCTGTAAAGGGAGGTGGCTAGAGTGAAGACGGTTGTTTTTGCACTCCTTCTAGTGGTGATCCCTTGTTTCCTAGTGGTTTCTCAACCTCCTTGCCAGTGGGCTCCCGGGATGTACTGGGAGTGGCGCGAGGTTCTTTCTCAGTCCACTGATGCCGAGTCCTTTACCGCGGTTTATGTGCTGAAAAGCGAGCGATGGGGGGACTACGAGACGGATCTGCTCGCCACTGTGAGACCTTACTCCAGCGGGGAGATTGTGCAGCTCGGTGTGGTGGTACGGGAGCCTTGTGGCCCCGTGCGTGGGTTTGGCTTTTGGGCTTACAACGCACACCGCTGGGCGTATTACCCTGAAGGGGCAGTGATCGGGGAGCAGTGGCAGGGAGGGGGCCTGGGAGAAGGCTCGCTTCGGGTGACGATCATCGAGAGGGAAAACGTGATAGAGGTCCCGGCGGGTACGTTTGAAAACTGTGTGCACTTCGTACTGGCGAGCGAGCATCAAAACGCGAACACCGGCGAAAGCAGCTTCGAACGCGAGGAGATTTGGTTTGACCCCTTCCTCGGTTGGCCGGTCAGGCAGGAATACGAGGTCTCGCGGGCGGGGCTTAACGTACATGGGACGCTTGAGCTCGTGTCCTATGGCACACTTACAGTTGAGGTGGCTGTCTCCCGGGTGCTGGCCGCCTTGGAGGAGATGGAAACCCTAGGCGATCCCTTCGCCCGAAAGGCTCAGGAGGTCCGCGGACAGCTCCAGTCCCTGGGGCTCCTCCCGGAAGGGTGAAAAAGCTTTAGTTTTTTGCTGGTTTCAGCTGGGGGACCATGATCCCGAGGAAGATAAGCCCTGCTCCCAGGATCTGGAGTCCCCTCAGGGTTTCCCCCAAAAGCAGCCACCCGAAGAAGGCGGCGAAGGCAGGCTCGGTGGCGAGCACGATGGCCGTGTAGGCAGCGGTGGAGCGCCGCTGCACCCAGGTGAGCACGAAGAAGGCCAGGGTGCTCGCCAGGGCCCCGGTGATCAGGATGGCCTCCCAGGTACGGGGCGAGAGGGAAAAGGTGGGCTCCTCCCACAGGTACGCCCCCACGAGGGAAAGCACTCCCACCACCCCGAGCTGGGGAAGGAACAGGCTCAAAAAATCGCTTTGCTTCGTGTAGCGATCTAGAAGCACAAGGTATAGGGCGAACGAGGCAGCGCACGCCAAGGTCAGGAGGTCGCCGAAGCCGGTGGGCCCGAGCGGCTCCTTCCCTCCCAGCACAAGGAGCGAAAGCCCCACCGCGGCGAGCACCACCCCGGCCCACGTTTTCCCTGGCGTCCTTTGTCCCAACAGCCAGCCGATTGGGGGTACAAGCACCACGGAAAGCCCGGTGATGAGCCCCGATTTCTGAGCGGTGGTGTAGACGAGTCCCCAGGTCTGGAAGTAGTAGCCGGCGAACAGCATGGCCCCCAGCACCGCTCCCCGGGCCCAGTCGACGAAGTGGCTCGCCCGCAGGCGCCGGAGGAGAAGGGGAAGGGCAAGGGCAGTGGCGATGACGAACCTGAGAGCGAGGAACCAGAAGGGGCCTATCTCAGAGACGCCCTCCTTTACCAAAACAAAGGTCCAACCCCAAATGGCGGTGACGACGAGCAGGGCAAAGGTTCTCATCAGGCGCAGATGAAGTGGATCACGTCCCCGTCACGGACCACGTAGTCCCGCCCTGCTCGTAGGATTTTTCCCTGCTCCCTTAGAGCCCGTTCCGAGCCGGCGGCGAGGAGCTCTTCTAGGTCCATGACCTCGGCCAGGACGAAACGGTCCCGGAAGTCGGAGTGGATTACCCCCCCGGCCTCGGGCGC
>MTNI01000182.1 GCA_002011415.1 Candidatus Acetothermia bacterium JdFR-47 | reverse complement strand
GGGCTCCCGAGGCGTGGCTGGTCACGCTCCCTGCCCGCGACCTCTCGTTCGGGGAGGGATTTTCCTTGAGGACGCTCCGGGCGGCGGAGGGCCTGGTGGGGCGGCTCCGCAACTACCTCGGAGGAAGGAACGAGGGATGAAACGGTTAGAGGTTCTCCTCTGCTCTGGCACGGCTTGTCTTTCCTCGGGCAGTTCTGAATTCAAGCGGGCCCTCATCCACGCGCTTGAGGAACACGGCCTCCTCGCGGAGGTCCACATNGTGGAGACCGGCTGCATGGGGCCGTGCGAGCTGGGGCCGGTGATGCTTGTCTACCCCGAGGGGGCCTTTTACGTGAGGCTAAAGCCCGAGGACGCCCAGGAAATCGTGGTGGAGCACTTCCTCAAAGGGCGCCCGGTCCGGCGGNTCCTGTGGACGGAAGGTGCCCCCAAGCCCCATGAGATCCCGTTCTTTTCTCGTCAGCGCAAGGTGGTGCTCGGGAACTGCGGGGTCATCGACCCGGAGGACATCGAGGAGTACATCGCCACCGGTGGCTACGAGGCCCTGGGGCGGGCCCTCACCGAGATGTCTCCGGAGGAGGTCATCGCCGAGGTCAAGAGGTCGGGGTTGCGGGGCAGGGGCGGGGCCGGCTTTCCCACCGGGGTGAAGTGGGAGTTCGTGAGGGCGGCCCCCGGGGACGAGAAGTACGTGATCTGNAANGCNGACGAGGGGGANCCAGGGGCGTTCATGGACCGGGCCATCCTGGAGGGCGATCCCCACGCGGTACTCGAGGGCTTGGCCATCGCCGCCTACGCGGTGGGGGCCACCCGGGGCTACATCTACGTGCGTGCCGAGTACCCCTTGGCCATCAAGCGCCTGGAGGGGGCCCTTTCTCAGGCCAGGAAATACGGCCTGCTCGGCGACCACATCCTGGAGACGGGCTTTTCCTTCGACCTTGAGCTGCGCATGGGCGCGGGGGCGTTCGTGTGCGGCGAGGAGACCGCTCTCATCGCGTCCATTGAGGGCAAGCGCGGCGAGCCGCGGCCGCGACCTCCCTACCCGGCCCAACAGGGGCTATGGGGAAAGCCCACCCTGATCAACAACGTGGAGACCCTGGCCAATGTGCGCCACATCATCCTACGAGGTGCCGACTGGTTCAGTTCCATCGGAACGGAGACGAGCAAGGGGACCAAGGTGTTTGCCCTTGCTGGCCAGGTGCGGAACACCGGCCTGGTGGAGGTCCCCATGGGCATCACGCTCCGGGAGCTCATCTTCGACGTGGGGGGTGGGGTGCCGGAGGGGAGGCGTCTCAAGGCGGTCCAGATTGGGGGCCCTTCCGGGGGGTGCTTACCCGAGGAGCTCTTGGACGTTCCCATCGATTACGGATCCCTTAGGGAACATGGGGCCATCATGGGCTCCGGCGGTGTGATCGTGCTCGACGACTCCGCGTGCATGGTGAACGTGGCCAAGTTCTTCCTCGAGTTCACCGCCGACGAGTCCTGCGGGAAGTGCACGCCCTGTCGCGTGGGAACCCAGATGATGCTCGAGATCCTGCGGCGCATCACCCGGGGAGAGGGGACGGAGCAGGATCTCGNGCGNCTGGAGGAGCTGGGCGAGTTCGTGCGCCAGGCCTCCCTGTGTGGCCTCGGGCAAACCGCGCCCAATCCCGTCCTTTCNACCCTGCGCTANTTCCGGGACGAATACCTGGCGCACATCCATGACCGGGCTTGCCCGGCCGGGGTTTGCCCGGACCTCGTNCACTATGAGATAGNCGCCGAGCTCTGTCGCGGCTGTGACCGNTGTCGGCAGGTTTGCCCCACNGGGGCAGTACAAGGGACTCCAGGAAAGCCCCCTTACCGGATCGACATCGCCCTGTGTATCCGGTGTGGGGCNTGTCTTNCCGCNTGTCCGTTCGGGGCAGTGGCAAAGCTTCCGGGCCGAAAGGGGTAGAGATGGAGAAACTCGCGCTCATAAAACGATACGGGCGTTCTCGTGATCAGTTGCTTGCGATCCTTCACGAACTGCAGCGCGCAAATCCTCAGAACTACCTGACCGGTGAGGACTTGAGATTGGTGGCCGATTACCTGAGCCTTCCGCTTTCCGCCGTCCACGACGCGGTCACCTTTTACTCCATGTTCTCCCTTGTGCCTCGGGGACGGCACATCATCCGGGTTTGCAACTCCCCTCCCTGTCACCTCGCGGGCTCCTGGTCATTGATTTCCGCCCTCAAGGAGGAGCTGGGGGTGGACGTGGGAGGCACCACCCCTGACGGCCTGTTCACGCTCGAACTCACCAGTTGTCTGGGGGTGTGTGGCGTGGCGCCGGCGATGATGATNGACGANGANGTNTATGGGAACCTCACGCCGGAGAAGCTCCGGGAGGTCCTTGCCAGCTTTCGGGAGGAGGAGCGATGAAGCTCGCGCGGAGCCATGTGCTTGTAGCAGTGGATGAGGAAACCCGGTTGGCCGGGGTGGATCGAGTCATCTCCTCCCTCAAGGCCGCCATCGAGGAGTTCGGCCTGGCGGACGAGGTCCGGGTGGTGGAAACGGGGACCTTAGGCATCTCGGGCCGGGGGGTGGTGCTCGTCGTCTACCCNGAGGGGGTGTACTACGCGGGGGTGACCCCGGAGGATGCGCGCCTCATNGTGGAGGAGCACCTCCTCAAGGGGCGGCCGGTGGAGCGGCTGCGGCTTCCCGCAGGGGTACCGCAGGTGGCGCCGGCCCAGGTGCTCGGTCGCCAGGTGCGGGTGGTGCTCCGCAACTGTGGGGTCATCGATCCCGAGGACATCGAGGAGTACATAGCCGTAGGGGGCTACGAGGCCCTGGGGCGGGCCTTGAGCGAGATGACCCCAACAGGGGT
>MTNI01000114.1 GCA_002011415.1 Candidatus Acetothermia bacterium JdFR-47 | reverse complement strand
CGGGAAACGGGCCCGGCGTAGATCCCACACGGGGTACCCGCAAAGGAGCAGGCCTCGACCTTCACCACCGCATCGCCCCAGGCCAGGATGCCGTAGCTCCCGTCCTTCAGCGTCACCCTCATCAAGGTGAGCTGGGCGCCGGAGATCAACGAGAGCAAAGNCCCGGACCAAACTGGACGCGTTAGGGTAGGAGAGGCCCCCTCCTCTGCCCGGATCACCAGCGGCTTTTCCACAGTGACCCCTGCCAGGTACTCGCCCGCGGCCAGGTAGATCACCCCTCCGGGGAGCAGGGCGTCCATGGCCTCCTGCAGCGAGGCGTACTCTGGGGCGGGAAAGTGGATCTCCTTCTCCCTGGCTTCGCGTGTGGAGATGCGGAATCCGGGGGATATGTTTCCCGCAAGGTCGCAGCCGTTCCCCTCCATCCGGTTCCCGGAGCCCGTGGCCTGGGCTGCATCCCACGCTACCAGGCCATAGCGCTTACAAGAGGCGATGAGGCAGCCCTCAACCCGCGCCTTGGCCTCATCCATCAGGCGGACCCCGTCNTCCNCTGCNCCTTCGATCCGGGAATGNCNCATGACGAGTCGGGAGGNCCCNNCACACTGNATCCCGGTGGCAAACGGCATGGCCTGAGCTCCCCGCCTGATGTANCAGCTGTCGAGCGTAAGCCNTGCCTCTCCGGAAAGGNTGATGGCNCNACTCGACNGACCAGCCGCTTTCAAAACACAGGTTTTCAAAAACGACCTCGCCGGCCCGGACGTCCACGAGTGTCTCCCCGATCATGGAGGGGACGATCACCACCTCACCCTTCCCTCTGATGGTGATGTCCTTGGTGACGATCAATATCTCTTTGTAGCTCCCTTCGGCCACCACGATTTCATCCCCAGGACTCGCAGCATCGACCGCCGCCTGGATGGTGGGGTAGTCCTGGGGTACCCGCAGGGTGGCCCCGATCGTCGCTCCAGTTGTGAGGAGCAATACCGCTAGCAGCACCAAGCACGTCTTCATTGCCACCTCCTCACTCCTCCTTCAGAAACCCCTCTGGCCAGGGGTCGCCGGGGTAGGGTGGACACAGGTCGGCCTTGGTGTTGTCGGAGACGATGTTCTCCGTCCCGGTCACGGTCCCGGAGAACTCGCCCGGGGCCCAGGCGGAGTCACACCCCTGCACGTAACAGATCACCCCGGCCCGATTCCCGGTCACCGCCGAACCGCTTAAGTAAAGGGAGACTTGATCCCACAGGTAAATCCCCGCACTCGCGTTCTCCACAATGCTGCAGCTGGAAACAATGGCTTGGGAATCCCCCCGTAGCTCCAGGCCGGTCCCGTTCTCGGTAAGGATACAGCCCTCCATCTCCAGCTTGGCTACATCCCATAGCTCGATCCCGACCTTGCTCCCTGCCACCCGCATCCCGGTAAGCTGCACGGAAGACTCCCCCGCGGCTATCAGCCCAAAAGTCCCGCCTCGAAGCTCGACGTCCTCCAGGTACAGCTCTCCACCGGGCACCACCGAGATCACCGGGAGCTCTGCGGCGGGGGCAATAAGCACGCAGCCATCGGCAGAGGTGGCCCGGACGGTGATGGGTTTGGCCACCACCACGCCGGCGGTCTGAAGGCCCCCGGAGAGCACCAGGGTTCCCCCCGGGAGCAAGGCGTCTATCGCCTCCTGAAGAGTGGCGAAGGTCGGGCTCGGGTAACACACCTCTCCCTCACTCGCCTCTCGCAACGGCTTCCGTACCCCAAGAGCCACGTTTCCCAGGAGATCACAGCCGTTACCACAGAACTCATTCCCTCTCCCTGTGACCACAGAACCGCTCAGGGCTGCCACCCCGTGGAACCGGTTGTCCGAGAACAAGCATCCCTCCAGAGCCGCCGTGGCCCCGCTGAGAAGGCGAAGCCCGTCCCCACAGCGGGAGAAGGTGCTACCATCCGCGTGGAGGGACACCGTCCCTTTAGCGAGGACCCCGTACTCGCCCGAATCCGTCACCCTCACCCGGATGAGCTGGAGCCGGGATCTATCCCAGGCTCTGATCCCGGCCTCCTCGCAGCCCGAGATCTCGCAATCTACGAGCTCGACCTCGGCTTCGTCTGAGATATCGATGGCGGTCTTTCCGCCCAGGAAGCGGCAGCCCTTGGCCTCCACCTGGGCGGTGGCTCTAAGGCTTAGCCCGATCTGGGCCGCCTCTATAGTGCAGCCCTCCAGCACCGCCCCCGCCTCCGGCCCCATGGATACAGCGCCCTCCAGGCAGCAATCGGAGAGGGCGAGGGAGCAATATCCCAGCTCGACATCACCGACAAACTCGCACCCCGACGCGGCCACGGATGCCTGCGCCATCTGAAGGCCCAAGATGCGGCTTTCCACAAACACAGCCTGGACTCCTCCCACCAGCATAACCTTTGCCAACTGGCAGTCACGGGCAATCAGCGTCCCGGGACCCAGGGCCATCAGGCCAAATCCCCCTTCGGCCCCCTCACANCCTTCCAGCTCCAAGGTGGCCCCTCCGGAGAGCCGTACCGCCCCCAACGTACACCCGCTCAGCTTGGCATGAGCTCTGGCCTCGACCTGCAGGGGGCCGCCTAATTTGAGGTCCAACANGGACACCGTACCGGCTATGACGCTCACCCCTTCGAGTAGGGATGTACCGATCTGGACTTCTCCCAGCCCTCTCAATCGAACGGTTTTTTCGATCTCCACGTCCTCGTGGTAGGTCCCGGGCGAGATCAGGATCTCGTCCCCGGGCAGGGCGGCATCGACCGCCGCCTGGACGGTGGGGTAGTCCTGGGGCACCTGCAGGGTGGCCCCCCAAGCCAATGCCGCCAGGACGAAAAAGAGGCCCACACCCACGAT
>MTNI01000141.1 GCA_002011415.1 Candidatus Acetothermia bacterium JdFR-47 | reverse complement strand
TATACCGCACTTGAAACTCACCTGCAAATTCCACGGGGCTTGTTTAAAACCCTGCCCGTATTGGGTTCATGCCAGCACAAACGCCCTCTCCCCAGCGGTCAGTCCACGTCCCTAAGGCGGGCGATGTACAGGCGCACAAGGCCCCATCGGTCCAAGTCCTCCTCCCGCACGATCTCCCAACCTGCCTGAGGGAGGAGCTCCCAAGTGCGCTTGGAAAAATGAGGGGCAAGCACGTCCAAAACCCGTGTAAATCGGTCGCTGCGGGGCCGTACGTGCTCCAGGAGCCTGAGCTCCCCGCCCGGCCGCAGCACACGCGCCAGTTCCCGCAGGGCCGTCAGGGGCTCACCCACGGAGCAAAACACGAAGCTCCCCAACACGTAGTCAAAGGACCGGTCGAGAAAGGGGAGGCTGTGAAGGTCGGCGCAGATAAGTTCGACCTTTNGAGCCAACCGCTCCGCCTGCCTTCGGGCCCGAGCCAGCATCGCTGCCGAGGCGTCGACCCCGACCACCTCCACCCCGGGCGGATGACAGGGAAGCCCAGCCCCCGTCCCCACCCCGATCTCCAGGGCTCTCCCCCGGACCCCGTCCCACAAGCGCCTTCGCCACTTGCGGGCCCGCAGGACCTCGATTGGCCACATGGAAAAGTCGTAGAACCAGGCGCCGAAGCGCTCGAAGAGGCGGGGAGATTGGCATTGCGTCTCCCTGTCAGCAGCAGTGGTGATCGTGTTTGTGGTCCGTGCCATCGTGTTCCTTGTAGCGGCCGCAAACCGCACAGCGGCGAATATCACAACTCCCAGGAAAAAGGCCCTGGGAGTCCCCCAAATTGCTATCCTGCTTCCATAATACATCTCGTACGCTTACAGGTGCACTCCTTTTTCCACCCCACCTGGGGTGGGAAAGAGCGTGACCGCCCCCGCTTTTTCGTCCAGGAGTGCCGCAGATCCGTATCGGCGTAGCGGCTTGAACTTCCTCATTCAATTAGTTAGCCTATCTAAACAATGGTGGAGATTCCACCTGAGGAAAAGTTCGTGGCCCTTCTCAGCAGGCTACAACGATTGGGACCGGGGCTTCCCCCCATCGAAAAGATTCCCATTACTCCAGCTCAGCTCATACTGCTGGATTGGATCGCTGCTCACCCGGGGTGCCGCATCCGGGCGCTGGCCGCGGGGCTAGGCCTTACGCCACCTACGGTCAGTGTAGGGGTCCAACGGTTGGAGCGACTGGGATTGCTCGTCCGAGAAATCGATCCCGGGGACAGGCGAGCGGTACAGCTCCATCTCACCCCGCAGGGAAAGGAGCTACACCGCCGAGTGCAGGAGTTCCGACGTCGCAAGGCGGAAAGGCTTCTCGCCGGCCTGTCGGGCGAGGAGAGGGAAACGTTGCTTGCACTTTTGGAAAGAGCTATCGCGGCTGCGGAACAGGAGGAAAGGAGAAGCGATGAAACCGGTGAAGGTGCCGTTAGTGCCTGAAAAAATCAATCCACACGGGGCCAGCGCTCGGGAGCTATACAGTTCAGAACACGTGGACGTGGTGATGGTGGAGACGTTCCAGGTGCTGGTGGGTAAGACCCCTCGGCCTTCCCAGCCATCGCGAGTGTGTGATATGAGGAGTTCTCATGTCGATTAAAGGCAACTTAAACCCTGTTTTCCTAAGCAAGCTTCTCCTGTGGGCCGCGATGGCCGTGTGGACCACCTATCTCTTGCGTCGGCGGCGGGTCTCCCTCAAGGCCCGCCTACTGCTCCTCGCCGCCGGAGTGCTCGTATTCGGGGTAGGCTACGCCTTCCTCACTCGCGGGGGCCCTAATCCCAACCCAGTGCTTTCCCTGCGGGGCGTGCTGAGCACCCTGTTCATCAATCACAAGGTGATTCTGCCCCTCTTCGCCTCGCTAGCTTTCCTTTTGCTTTTGGTGTTCATCTCCAACAAGTCCATCTGCGGCTGGGGCTGCCAGCTAGGACTTGCTCAGGACCTTCTTTTTCGCATACCGACCCCTAAGTGGCAGCCACCGTTCTGGCTCACGAACGGCATCCGTATCGCGGCTTTCCTAGCTCTGGCGTTGGGCCTTGCGATAGCGAGCTACGACTGGATTGCGGGGGTGGACCCGTTTAGGTTGTTCACCACCCGCATCCTCCCTGGCGGGGTGGCTCTGGGCGGCGTGGTGCTCATAGCGAGCCTGTTCATCTACCGACCGTGGTGCCGGTTTCTGTGCCCGTTTGGGCTTTTGAGCTGGGTCGTGGAGCAGGTGAGCCTCTTCCGCCCCCGCATCGACCGAGGGGAATGCCGCGGCTGTCAGCTCTGTGTGCGCGCTTGCCCCAGTGGAGCCATGGCGGATTTCTACGCGGGGAAAAGGATCCACGCCGATTGCTTCGCCTGTGGAGCGTGCATCGCCGCTTGTCCCAACCCCAAGGCCCTGGGATGGTGGAAACCCAACCAGGAGAAGGGTTTCCAGCGTTCGGGAGACGACCTTCATCACCTTCCAGTCTAATCTCCACATCCTCAGGGCAAATAAAAACCAAGCCTTGACGCGTAAAAAGGAGGGTTTGAATGGCGAAGAGAACCGAAAAGTACTGGAGCTGGAATTGGCGCAGTTTTGTCTCGTTTTCCCTGTTGTTCTCGGGGATAGCGCTGTTGCTCTCGGGAATCATCATCTGATCCTCAACCGGCGTTTCCTCATCAACTATCTGCGGAACCGAGCCCGTCAGTTTAGGCTACGGCCCGAGTTCATCCTGGCCCTCATTTTGATAGCGCTGCTCTCGCTTGGCTCGGCCCTCAATTGGACCCCCTTCAAGAACCTGATGGACTGGGGGGAAAGCCTCAGCGCTGGTTGGAAAGCTCGCCCGGTTTCCCT
>MTNI01000063.1 GCA_002011415.1 Candidatus Acetothermia bacterium JdFR-47 | reverse complement strand
ACCCATGAGCCCTGCCGGATCGGTGGGCTCTCTGGGGGGCGGGTGATACGCGCCCCGTGCGCCGGGGTGTTCTACGGCTTCAAGCGCATCGGAGAGTCTGTGGAAGAGGGGGAGCTCATCGCCTGCTGCGGCGGGGAACCCCTGTTTTCCCCTTGTTCCGGAGTGCTGCGGGGGATCCTAAGGAGCGGGATCCAGGTGGAGCCGGGGATAAAAGCAGTGGAGATCGACCCACGGGGGGACCCTGGGATCCCCTTCCGAGTGGCGGAGCGAGCCTGGCGGATCGCCGGCGGCGTGGTCTCCGCCCTCGAACTCCTGGAGCTAGTTAGCCCGCCCGGCCCGCCTTCGTTAAGGTGAAGCCGAAGGAGGGTGAAAATGAGGCGGATGTGGATCGTGGGGCTTGCTTTTGCGCTCGCTTTCTTTATGGCCTATGGCGAGGAAGAGGGATTNGGGGGCGGTGGAGGACTGGTGGGTCTCATTACCCTGGACCTCTCCGAGCTCAACGCGGCCCTCGCCGCCGCGGGGTTCCCGGAGCTTCCGGAAGGACTCATCGTGACCGGAGGCGGTGGCTGGGGCGGNATCCTGTCAGGGCCGGTGCTCGGNGGCCTGGGCTTTGAGGGCACTACCATGGCCCTGTCCGGGGAGCTGCGAACGTCGTTGACCCTAGGGTACGGTGCGTTCACGGTGGAGCTTGCCCGGAAGTTGGGGGAGCGGGCCCTGCTCGGGGCCGGGATCGGCCTGGGCGGGGGCAGCGCCGAGCTGGAGGTGCGGACCAGGTTCGCCACCGACTTCCAGGACGCCCTGTCCGCGCCCACCGTCACCCGCCTGAACGCGGACTTCTTNGCCGCGCTGCTTTACCTCCGGCTCCAGTTCCAACCCCTGGAGTGGCTTTGGGCCGAGGGGTGGGCAGGGTACCTGGTGGGCCTGCCCAGCCGCTGGAAGGAGGATGGGCGGGAGCTCGCCGGGCCCACCTTTGCCCTGAGGGCCCCGTTTGTAGGGATCTACATCACCTTTGGGGGCATGGGCCCGGTGGAGGAGGAAGGGGGTTCGGTAGGCGAAGGGGGCTAGTCCCGCCAGGCAGCCAGGATCTCACCGAAGAACAAGGTATGTAGGTCCCCGCGGGCGTAGTAGCGCGCGCGGATCTCCGGGGAGAGGAGCCCCTCCGGTACCAAAGCCGTGCGCGTGACCACCCGGCATTCGTAATGCACATCACATTCAGCTAGAAGGGGCACCGGCCCCACTTGGCCTGGAACGAGGTCCAGCCCCAGCTCCTTCACCTTGTCCACCTCGCGGCCGGAGCAGGACCCGCAAAAGGCCAAGGCATCGCTTAACTCCCCCGCCCTGGGGACGCACACGGCGAAGGCATCACTTTTCTCGATCAGGCCGTGCGTGTAGCGGGACGGACGTACCAACACCAGGAACACCTGCCTCCGCCAGATGGTGCCCAGGAGCCCCCAGCCAATGGTCATCACGTTGGGATGTCCCTCCGAGCCCACGGAAACCAGAAACGCCCCGTCGNCGGCGAGCTGGTGCTGCACATCGGGGAAAGCGGCCCAGGGGTCTATGCGGCGCATGTCATCTCTCCACGGACCGCTCGAGCGGGGTCGGGTAGTAGGCCCGCAAGATGCCCCCGCCGATGAACTCCCGCAGGATCGAGGTGGCCGGGATTTCCTCCCCCTCGTAGGGGGTGATCCAGCGCAGGGTGGCAAGGAGCCTCTCTGCCTCGATCCGTAGCTTGGGGTCCCGCACCTGGAGGAGCAGCGGCTCCACGCGGGGGCGGAGCACCGCCCACTCGTAGACCAAAGCGGAGTTGAACATCATGTCGGCCCGGCCCTGGTATGGGAAGATGTGGCGTTTCTCTCCCCTCCTCACGTTGGGCCAGAGGCGCAGCGTGGCCTCCGCCGAGTATCCCCGGAAGGCGGCGTCGCGCACGATGCGTCGGAGGAGCCGGGTGTCGGTGGTGTGAAGCCTCACCGAGCTGTCTAGGTTGAGCTGGGTGAGGGCAGAGACGTAGATACGGAAGGCGCTGTCCCCGATCCCCTCCGGGAGCAAGGCCGGGTTCAGGGCGTGGATCCCCTCGGCAAGCAGCATCTCGTCGCGGTGGAGTTTCAANGTCTGCCCGACCTCGCGCTCTCCGGTGCGGAAGTTGTAGCGGGGGAGGGTCACCTTTTTTCCGGCAAGGAGCTCCTCCACGTGCCGAGCGAGCAGGGGCAGGTCCAAGGCCGAAAGGTCGTCGAAGTCCGTGAGGCCGCGTCTTTTCATCTCCACCCGGGGGAGGAAGTAATCGTCCAAGGAGACGGGATAGGGCCTGAGGCCTTGGGCGAGGAGCTGCACCGCCAGGCGCTTGGTAAACGTGGTCTTCCCTGAGGAAGAAGGTCCGGCGATGAGGACCAGCCTCCTGCGCTCGGGGGGAAGCTCCGCGATTGTCCGGGCGATTTGGACGATGCGCTGTTCGTGCAGGGCCTCCGAGACCAGGATCACCTCTCGGATCCGCCCGGTTCTCACCGCCTCGTTCACCGTCCAGGCGTCGTACACCCCCAGGAGCTCGAGCCATTCCCGGTACTCAACAAACACGTGCCACAGGGCAGAGTAGTCCTCGGCCGGGGCGAGTTCGGTGGGGCGCTCGCGCCGCGGAAATCGGAGGATGAATCCGTCGTGATAGGGCATGAGGGCAAAGTAAGGGAGGTACCCAGTGGACGGGACCATGTACCCGAAGAAATAATCCCGGAATTGGCCCAGGCGGTAGAGGTGTAGGTGGTCATCCTCGGCTCCTTGGGCGAGGAGTTCCGCCTTGTGGTGCTTGCCCTGGGCCTCAAACCAAGCTCGGGCCTCCTCCACGCTCACCTGTTCCCTGAGGATGGGGCGGTCCTCCTCCACCAA
>MTNI01000209.1 GCA_002011415.1 Candidatus Acetothermia bacterium JdFR-47 | reverse complement strand
GGCTTCCGCCGAAGCGCTCTTCCACGAAGTTCATCCCTTGGATGACTGGGGCGCTCTGGCGGAAGTACTTGGACATGTCGGACTCCACCTCGAGGGAAGGCACCGCAGCCAGGAAGGCTCCCAAAAAGAGTAGGGCCGCCCCCACCACCAGCCACTCCCTCCCGGCCACCAAGCGCACGACCCCCCGGGCAAATCTGTCAAAGGAGGTGACCCCGGCGCTTTTCTTCCCTCCCCGCTTGGGCGGGGGCAGGAGTACCAACACCGCCGGAATCAGCGTCAGCGAGATCAAGAAGGCAAAGATCACCCCAGCGGCGGAGAACAGGCCGAACTCCCGGGTGGGGATCAGGAACGAGGTGATCAGGGTGAGGAACCCAGCGGCGGTGGTAAGGGCAGCGATGGACACCGGGTTCGCCATCTCCTCGATCACCTGCACCACCGCCTGACGGCGTTCCACCCGTCCTCCCCGCACGTGGGAGAAGTAGTCGTTGACCACGTGGATGCCATAGGCAGATCCCACGGCCACGAGGAGCACCGGCAGGATGGTGGACATCATGGTGAACTTCACGCCGCACAGCGACATGAGCCCCACGGTCCATATCACCGCCATGAGCACTACCTGTAAGGGGAGGATGAGCCCCCGCAGGCTGCGGAAACTGGCGTACAGGGTCGCGGCCACCACCAACACCACAATGGGCAGCAGGAACTTGAGGTCCCCTCGCATGTAACGGTTGGTGTAGTGCATCATGGCCGCGTCGCCGGTGATGTAGATCTCCTCGGGGCCCTCGTAGCGGGAGGTGATCGCCTGCACCTTTTCCATGAGCTCGCCGACCTTGTCCTGGTCGGCCTCGATGTCGGGATGCACCTTGAGGATGACGATCATGGCCGAGCCGTCGGGGAGCACCATGGTGCCCACGAGCTGCCGCTCAGTCAGGATCTTCTCCCGGAACGTGGCTACGTCCTCTTCTGTCTCAGGGGGGCTGGGGAGCACCGGCCCCACCACCAGGGCCACGTCCGTGCCCTGCACCACGTCCATGTTCGCCGGGGAGATCACGTCCTCCAGGTACCCTGGTTCCTCCAGCCCCTCGAGCTCATCGGTGAGGGCGTAAAGCTTCTTGAGAGAAGACAGATTGAACAGGGTGTCGCCCTCTGGAGCAGCCAGGGCGACCATGACCACGCTCTGGGAACCGAAGGTGTCCTTGGTCACCTCGAACTGGTGCACCACCGGGTCGTCGTGGGGCAGCATCTTCTCCATATCGGAGAGGAACTCGATCCTGGGGGCGAAGAACGCGAAGAAAAGCGTTACGGCCCCCAGGCCAGCAAGCACCCACTTGGGATGGGCCACGATCCAACGCGCGATGCGTCCGATCATCCCCCGAGCCTTTCCAGAACTCCGATCTTGAGGAAGTAAGCCGACCAGCCCACAACATAGAGGTCATCAGCTGGGTCGAGCGCCTGGCGCCTCCCCTGGAACACCCGGTCGATGGCTCCCTTCAGTGCCCCGAGGGCCCCTTGGAGCTCTGGGGAAAGCTGGCTCGGAAAGGCAGGGGTGCAGACCCATACCCACTTTCCCCCTTGGGGCACGATGACCACGAACTGGAATGGTCCGCGGGGATGAGATCCACTCGGGACTTCAGTGGTGGCCGCGATCTCGAACTCCCCGGAGGCGAGGAGGGCCCGGGCCAACACCTCGAGCTGCATCGACTCCATGAACGTCTGAGTACGATCCACAATCAGCAGCTTGGCCGCGGGCCCCGCCCAAGCGACCGTCGCCACGGCAAGCAAAGCCACGAGCAAAGCCCCGGTCTTCCGCGCTAGCACATCAACCTCCTTCCATTCCCACTAGCCACCGGGAGAGAAGCCCCGTTAGCTCCTCTGCCCCGTGCTTGAGCAACACCTCCGCCTTTTCGTCCTCCTCTAGGGCCCGCTGGGTGACCGCTTCCACCATCCCGATGATCGAGTAAGCGGCCACGATGCTTTGACAGGGGCGGATCTGCCCGGCCGCAATCCCTTCGTCGATGAGTTGTGCCAGGTAATCGGCGATCTCCTCATACAGGGCGGGGAGCTTTTCCCACAGGCGGGCCGAGGGGGCCCGCAACTCCCGGTGCAAGAGACGGACGGTGTCTTTGTTTTCGCGCAGGCGGGCAAAGTGCATCTCCACGATGCGCTTGATCTGCTCGGGCACGGACAGGCCCTCCTGGCGAAGCCGTTCCAGGAACCGCCGCCGGTGCTCGATCTCCTGGCGCACGATGGCGCAAAGTATGTCGTCCTTGCTTTTGAAGTAGTGGTAGATAGCGCCGATGGAGACGCCGGCGGCACGGGCGATGGCCCGCATTCCGGTGGCGTGAAATCCCTCGCGGGCGAAGAGTCTCTCCGCTGCAGCCACGATCCTCTCTTGGAGCGACTTTTTGGCGACCATGATTCGAACGAACGTTCGTTCGTTCACGTAGTATAGTAAACCACGAGGCCTCCGACAAGGGGTTACCGAGTCTCCTCAATAGTGTAGCCGCAACCTGTGCAGCGCCAAGTGATCTCGCCGGTGAACGGGTTCCAGCGCACCGGCACCATGACCCCATCCTCACAGTTAGGACAGGGGATCCCCTCCAAGGTGGTGTGGAGGCTTGCCTCCGCCTGTCCCCCCGCCTCAATGGAAATGCCCTCGGGTACTGATAAGACCACCTTCAACTCTTGCGGACCGGAGGCGCCCTCGATCACGATCGACCCGGAGAGCTTCACCGCGATCCCCTGGTTGCCCAAGCCGATCAACATCACCAAGATGGCCGCCAAAA
Organism: Candidatus Acetothermia bacterium JdFR-47; assembly: GCA_002011415.1. Classification (GTDB taxonomy): domain Bacteria; phylum Bipolaricaulota; class Bipolaricaulia; order Bipolaricaulales; family Bipolaricaulaceae; genus JdFR-47. Next base: position 175 of record MTNI01000209.1, on the reverse strand, counting down.
GTCCCGTCACAACCAGCAGCGCCCCTAAGCCTAGCCAACGTTCCATTGCCCCCTCCTAACACATCTCCGTTTCACACACCTTCAAGGATGCCCAGGCGTGGAGAGCTCAAACCCACGGACACGTTTAGTCGAACAGACGAAAGGGGCTGGACAAAGCCAGCCCCTTCCCACCCAA
>MTNI01000204.1 GCA_002011415.1 Candidatus Acetothermia bacterium JdFR-47 | reverse complement strand
CGGATTAATGATATCAGGTGGGGTACCCGTAAGACCACTTGTGCCGACGTCCAATCCGCCCCCTCGGGATCGGGTAGGTTGGCGATTGGGGCCGGGGGCGGCCGCCGCCAGAGCTGGAGCGTTTGCGAACCCGCTTCGAACTGAGCTGGAAGCCGTCTTGCTCCCCGTTTATCTCCCCATCTAAAATGGCCGCGTGAAAGACCTTCCTTTTGGGCCCGGCGATATCCTGGAGGGCGATTACTGGCCGGAGCCGGTGCGGGTGCTCACGCTCACCCGGGAGCGGCGCCGGCGGCTGTTGGAGCAGCTGCGCCTGGAGACCACCCTGGTGCCCGGGACGATAAAGCTGGTGGGGGTGGCGGCGGTGTCTTCCTTGCCCCGGGCCGACGAGCTCTTGCACCCCTCGCTGGAGGTAGAGCGGGTGGGGATGGAGTTGGCGCTGGCCCACGAGCGGCGGGAGGGGCGGCTGGTGGAGGACGTATCCACGCTTAATTTGGGCTACGATCTCCGGTCCGATGGGGTCGAAGGTGATGTGCGTTACATTGAGATCAAGGCCCGCGCCGGCACCGGCCCCATCGCCCTCACCCCCAACGAATGGCTCATGGCCCAGCGCCTGAGGGACGAGTACTGGCTATACATCGTGGAGAACGCCGCCAGCCAGCCGACCCTCCATCGCATCCGCAACCCAGCCACCGTACTCCGCCCCGAGGAGCGGGTGGAGGTGGTCCGCTACATCGTCCGGGATTGGAAGCACGTCCCACTGAACGATGTATAATGCGATGTTAGGAGTTACCAGTGCACAAAAGTGCGAAAGCAGATTTACATAGAGCCTGATCAGGAGGTGCTCCTCAAGAGGCTGTCGCGGGAGTTGGGTGTGACAGAGGCCGAGCTTGTCCGCCGAGCACTGGCTAACCTCTCCGGGATTTCTCAGCCGGCCAGGGATCCTAGCGCGTGGGAAAGGGAGAAAGAGTACATCCGCCGGAGAGCCAAGAAGCGGGCACAACCCACGCAACCTTGGACAAGAGAAGAACTGCATGACCGCTAAGATCCTGGTAGACACAAACGTGCTCGTTTACGCATACGATCACTCAGCCAAGGAGAAGCAACAGACGGCCATAGACACATTGGACGCTCTAATCCACACCGGAGCAGGCGCGTTGAGCACCCAAGTTCTGGCCGAGTTCTTCCACGTGGCCACCCGGAAGCTTTCACCTCCCATGTCGCGGGGAGAAGCGTATGAGCGGGTTGTGAACTTGTTTAAGACATGGAGGGTGCTGAGCGTGACCGGCCTTGTAGTGCTGGAGGCCGCCAGGGCAGCGGCCGAGTACAACCTTCCGTTCTGGGATGCTCAGATCTGGGCGACTGCCAAGCTTAATCAGATCGCGGTGATCTTCACCGAGGACGCCCCTGCGCCTTACTTGGAAGGCATTCGGTACGCAAATCCATTTGACCCCCAGTTCAAGCTAAAGGAGTGGGTGGTGTGACTGCAAAACGGCTGATTGAGGTGATGTTCCCCCTGGAGCGGGTGTCGGCCGAGTCCCGACGGGAGAAGAACATCCGACACGGCCATATCTCCACCTTGCACATCTGGTGGGCCAGGCGCCCACTTTCCGCCTCCCGGGCCATTGCTCTTGCGGCCCTGCTCCCCGACCCCGGCACCGAAGAGGGCCGCAGGAAATTGGCAGAGCTCATCACCAGGATCGCGCCCTGGGAGGCGGTGAGGGACGGGGATTCACCCGCCATCCAGGAAGCCCGGCGGCTGGTCCGCGAAGCGTTCGCTGGGGAACCTCCGCGGGTGCTGGACCCCTTCGCCGGGGGCGGGGCAATCCCCTTGGAGGCGCTGCGGTTGGGTTGTGAAACCCATGCCCTGGACTACAACCCGGTGGCGGTGCTCCTCCTCAAGGCGGTACTGGAGCTTCCGCAGCGGTTCGGCCGCCCCCAGGCCACCACCGAGTCCACCGCCCTGGGGCTGGAGTCCAGCGCGAAGGAGAGCCCGCTGGTGCGGGAAGTGCGCCGGTGGGGGGAGTGGGTGTTGGAAGGAGCCAGGGAGGAGCTGAAGGGGTTCTACCCCCCGGACCCAGATAGGGCTGTCCCGGTGGGCTACCTGTGGGCCCGCACCATCCCCTGCCAAAACCCAACCTGCAAGGCAGAAATTCCCCTCATGCGCCAGACCTGGCTCGCTCGGAAAAAGGACAAAAAGGTGGCCCTGAGGATGGTGCCGGACCGGGAGAACCGCTGCGTCGATTTCCAGCTTGTAGAAGGGGAGGGGATCGATTTCGATCCCGGGAAGGGCACGGTGGCCCGGGCGGTGGTGGAGTGCCCGGTATGCGGCAGCCGCATAGATGCGGACACCACCCGGCGGCTGTTCCGGGAGGGAAAGAGCGGCCAGCGGATGGTGGCGGTGGTGCTTCACACCCACAAGCAGGGGAGGGCTGGGGCAGGGGGAAAGCATTACCGCCTGGCCACGGAAAGGGATCTACCAGCCTATCGGGCGGCCGAGGCCGCCCTGGAGGAGAAGCGCGAGCGGCTGCGGGCCGACTGGGGCCTGGACCCGATCCCGGATGAGCCCCTGCCACCACTTGAGACGCTCGGTTTCCGGGTTCAGCGCTACGGATTGACCCACTGGGGAGATCTGTTCAACGCCCGACAGAAGCTGGCCCTGATCACCTTCGCCGACCACGTTCGGAAGGCCCACCAGCGGATGTTGGCCGAGGGCCTGGCCCCTGAATTCGCCAAAGCCGTAACCACTTTTCTGGCGCTAGTGCTAAATAAATTAGCTGATTACAACTCTGTCCAATGCGTTTGGCACACTAGCAAGGAACTAATCGCGCATACTTTCGGTAGGCAAACATTACAGGCAGTTTGGGACTATATAGAGGTAAATCCTCTTAGTGGGAGCACCGGGGACTGGCGGTCGGCCTTAGAATGGGTGCTGGAGGTGATCGCGCATTGCTCCCGCATCCCACCGGTGGAGGTGGAAGGGTGGAGGGG
>MTNI01000028.1 GCA_002011415.1 Candidatus Acetothermia bacterium JdFR-47 | reverse complement strand
GAGGTGGAACTGGCCCACGAGGCCACGGTGGGAAGGATTTCCCAGGAACACCTGTTCTACTTGATGTCCCGGGGCCTCACGGAGCAGGAAGCCATGAGCCTGATCGTGAACGGCTTCGTCTCTCCGATCCTGAAGGAGATCCCGCTGGAGTACGCGGTGGAGCTGAAGCGGCTTCTGGAGATGTCCTTCGAGGGGGCGCAAGGATGATCGACCTCAAAACTGTGCGGGAGGACTTTCCCATCCTTAAAAAGACCGTGAACGGGCACCCGCTCGTGTACCTGGACTCGGCGGCTACCAGCCAAAAGCCGCGGCAGGTCATCGAGGCGGTGGCCCGCTTTTACCAGGAGTCCAACGCCAACGTCCACCGGGGCCTCTACCAGCTTGCGGCGGAGGCCACCGACCTTTATGAAGAGGCCCGGGAAAAGGTCGCCCGCTTCATCGGGGCCGATCCCAAAGAGGTGATCTTCACCCGGGGGACCACCGAGGGGCTTAACCTGGTGGCCTACTCCCTGGGGGAAGCTCGGATGGGGCCCGGAGACGAGATCCTGGTTACGGAGATGGAGCACCACGCCAACCTCATCCCCTGGCAGCTCCTCGCCCAGCGGAAAGGGGCCAGGCTCGTGGCGATCCGGGTCACGGACGAGGGGCAGCTTGACCTCGCGGACCTGGAGGCGAAGCTCTCCTCCCGGACCAAGGTGGTGGCGCTTACGCACGTCTCCAACGTCTTGGGCACGATCAACCCTATCCCAAGTATCGCGGAGCTCGCGCGCCGCGTGGGGGCAGTGGTGGTGGTGGACGCCGCCCAGTCCGTCCCCCACATGCCGGTGAACGTCGCGGACTTGGGTGCGGATTTCCTCGCCTTCTCCGGGCACAAGATGCTCGGGCCCACCGGGATCGGGGTCCTGTGGGGAAGAAGGGAGCTTCTCGAGGAGCTCCCGCCCTTCCTCACCGGTGGGGAGATGATCCGGGAGGTGTGGATCGATCGTGCTACCTGGAACGAGATCCCCTACAAGTTCGAGGCCGGCACCCCGCCCTTCGCCCAAGCGGTGGGGCTAGGCACAGCGGTGGACTACCTCACGGGAATCGGCATGGAGGAAGTGCGGCAGCACGACCTTGATCTCACAGCTCGAGCCCTGGAGGGGCTCCTGGCACGGGATTACGTGGAGGTGTACGGACCCAAGGACCCGGAGGCCCGGGGCGGCGTGGTGTCGTTCAACCTCCGGGGCATCCATCCCCATGACGCCGCCACCCTCCTCGATCGGGAGGGAATCGCCATCCGGGCCGGGCACCACTGTGCCCAGCCTCTGATGCGGGCCTTGGACGTGCCCGCTACCTGCCGGGTCTCCTTCTACCTCTACAACACCCAGGAGGAGGTGGAGAGGTTCCTCGCCGCCCTGGATCGGGTGTGGGAGGCGATGCGGTGAGTCCATACGAAGAGGTCATCCTGGAACACTGGCGGAACCCCCGCAACAAGGGGCGCCTGGAGCGGCCGGACATCGACGTGGTGGAGGCAAACCCCTTATGTGGAGACGTGGTGCGGCTGCAGCTTGCCCTCAAGGACGGGGTGGTGACCGAGGCCCGGTTCGACGGCCGTGGCTGCGCCATCTCCCAAGCCGCTGCCTCCCTCCTCACGGAGATGATCAAGGGCAAGGCCCTCCCTGAGCTCAAGGAGATGAAGGACGAGGAACTCCTCTCCGCCTTGGGGGGCGTGATCAAGACGCGCCTCTCCTGCGCCCTGCTCCCCTTGAGGGCGCTCCGAAAGGGGCTGTCGGAAAGCGGGAAGAGATGAAGCGCCTCTGGCCGCTCGTGGCGCTAGTGTTGCTGTCGCCCCTGAGTGGATACGGCGAGGAGACGCTGCCCCAAGGGATCATCCCCGTCCCAGCGGAGCCAGGCATCACGGTCACCCTGGCCACGGACAAGGACACCTATGCCCCCGGTGAATACCTGGCCGTACGCTTCACCTTGTCCCAGGAAGCCTACGTGTACCTCTACGACGTCCGGCCCGACGGCACGGTGGAACTCCTCATCCCCAACCGCTTCCTCCAGGAGCCCCGCTTCCCCGCCGGGGAACATACCCTCCCCACCGAGGGCTGGCGCCTTAAAGTGACGGAGCCCGAGGGTGTCGAGTACCTAGAACTCATCGCCACCGACCGCCCGCTTCCTTTTTACGAGGCCAAGGCGTTTGAGGACCGACCCTTCCTCGTGTTCACGGACCCAAACGCGTTCGCAGGGAAGTTGCGAGAGCTCCTCGTGGGAGCCTGGGGGGCCGCCTGGACCAGTTTCCGCGTGCACCGCCCCGTGGCCACCATCCACCTCGACTCAGACCCCCGCGGGGCAGAAGTGTGGCTGGGGGGAAAGGCCCTCGGGACAACCCCGCTCTCCGCCGTAGTGCCCGCTGGGCACGTGGAACTGCGCTTGTCTTACCCTGACTACCGGGAAAAGGAGATCACGCTTGAGCTCGCCGACGGCGAGGAGTTAAGCGTATTCGTAAAGCTCGAGCCCCTTCCGACGCCCTCAACGTCCTCAACGCAAGACCTTGCTCCCCTTTCGCTGGGGGCCTCGCTTGGCCAGGGTTCCTTCGGCGTCGAGATGTGGGGCGAGGCAATCGGTTTCGGCGTCGCCGTACGGCCGGAAGCCGGTGTGTCCGCTACCGAGCCCGGCCCCGGAGGCTGGCACCCGTGGGGCCCAGAAATAGAGTTCTACGGGATCAGCTGGGGGAGGATTTCCAGGCGGATCGGAGCGGTGGTCATAGTTGGGATCGCGCTGCGGGAGATGGCTTGGCTTCCGGAGTGGAATCCCCAGGCAGTGCTCTTCCCAAAGGTGGAGGCTGAACCAGAGACCGAACTTGAGCCTCGCCCTACTTTCGGCCTGGGGTTGGGCTTTACGGNGACTGAACTGCGCCTTTACCTAGCTTGGCACTGCACCAGAGGCCTCATCTTGGGACTCGTCATCGGGCGTTAACCAAAACCAAGCGGCCGTTAATTCTGCT
>MTNI01000110.1 GCA_002011415.1 Candidatus Acetothermia bacterium JdFR-47 | reverse complement strand
TCGTGGTAGATCCGGGATGTCTTCCCATGGCGCAGCTCTCTCGCCCCTACCACCCGGCCCCCGAAGACGAGCCCGATCCCTTGGTGCCCGAGGCACACGCCTAGGGTGGGGACCCGTGGCGACACCTCCTGCAGGACATCCGCGCAGATCCCAAAGTACTTCTTGTCTTCGGGATGGCCTGGGCCGGGGGAGATCACGATCCCAGAGGGAGCGAGCTTTCCCACTTGCTCCAGGGTGAGCTCGTCGTTGCGGAAGACCACCGGCTCCGCCCCCAGCTCTCCCAAGTACTGCACCAGGTTGTGGGTGAAGGAGTCGTAGTTGTCGATTACCAGGATCCTCATGGCGCCACCCCCAGCTCCAGGGCGGCGAGCAATGCCCCCAGCTTCTTTTCCGTCTCTGTCCACTCTCGCTCCGGCACGGAATCGGCTACGATCCCTGCTCCCGCCTGGAGGTAGAGGTTTCTTCCTTTAGCGAACAGAGTGCGAATGGTAATGGCGGAGTCCATGTTGCCGTTTGTGGAGAAGTAGCCCACGATTCCGGCGTATGGCCCCCGGGGGCTCTCCTCGAGCTCGGCGATGATCTCCATCGCCCGCACCTTGGGGGCCCCGCTCACCGTCCCCGCGGGGAAGAGCGCCGCGAAGGCATCTAGGGCGTCCTTGCCCTCGGAGAGCCTTCCCTTCCACCAGGGACACCAGGTGCTGGACGTGGCTGAACCGCTCCACCTTGAGGTACTCGCTGACGCGGACGCTCCCGAAGCGGGCCACCCGTCCGATGTCGTTCCGCGCCAGNTCCACGAGCATGTTGTGTTCGGCGAGTTCCTTCTCGTCGGAGAGGAGTTCCTCCCTGTAGGCCTCATCGCGGGTNGGGTCCCCGGTCACCGGNCGGGTACCGGCGATGGGGCAGGTGAAGAGCCTATCGCCCTTCACCGCCAGGAACATCTCCGGGCTTGAGCCCGCCACCTTCACGTCGCCGAAGTCGAGGAAGTACATGTACGGCGAGGGGTTCAAGTCCCTCAGGCGGCCGTATACCGTGATGAGGTCTCCCCGGAAACGGGCGAGGACNCGGCGGGAGAGGACAACCTGGTAGATGTGACCCGCTCGGATGTACTCCTTGGCCCGTTCCACCTGGGTGAGGAATCTCGCCTTGGGGGTGTCGGTTCCCAGGCTCCTTAAGGAGAAGTCCCCTGCCGGCGCATCTCCGCCCGCCGCAAGGACCTCCTCCGCGCGATCGTCTCCAAAGGTGAAGTAAAAGCAACGTCCCTTCTTGTGGTCGAAGATCAGTCCATCGAGGTATAGGCCAAGGAGGAAGACCGGGAACTCTGGGTCNGGTCTCTCGGGCAGTCGCTCCAGGTAGCCAACGAAATCGTAGGAGATATAGCCTACGAGCCCGCCGAGGTACTTGAACTCTCCGGAGGTTGTCCTGTAGGGGGCGAGGAGCTCCCTCAGGAAGGAGAGAGGGTCCAGCGCTGGTCCCACATCCACACCGTCCAGGAAGAGCCTTCCTCCTTTAAGGGCCGCGACGTGTCGGGGGGCAAAACCGATGAAGGTGTACTCCGCTAGACGCTTTGGTCCGGGGGCGCTCTCCAGGAGGAAGCTGGGGCTAAAGCGACCCCTTATCGCGAGATAAGTGCGGTAAGGATCAGCGAAGGGAACTTCCTTGAGGNTTACTCCTCGAGAGGGAGGGTCAACGGGAAGGGAGGAACGAAGGAGGCCAAACGCGATCACCTCGCGTGAAGTTCTGCAGCAACGACACCACCTCCTTGACGAAGAGATTTCAACATAGCCTGCATACTAATAGGGGTGGCCGCGCTCGTCAAGGCTTGTCCGGATCATCTCAAGGGAATCGCTGCCGAAGCGTTCGAGGACCGCGTCGGCCAGGACCAAAGCGAGCATCGCCTCTCCCACGATGGAGGCCGCCGGGACCGCGCACACATCCGCCCGCTCCCGATGCGCGAGGGCGGGCTCGCGCGTCTTTAGGTCTACCGAGCGCAGGGGCCGGGACAAAGTGGGGATGGGCTTCATCGCCGCTCGAACGAGGATCGGCTCGCCGTTTGTCACCCCGCCCTCAAGCCCCCCGGCCCGGTTCGTGGGCCGAAAGAACCCTTTTCCTTCCTCCCAGGCGATCTCGTCCTGAACCTCTGAGCCCCACTTTTCCGCGGCGGCGAACCCCAGGCCGAATTCCACCCCCTTGATCGCGGGAATGCTCATCAGTGCCTGGGCTATCCTCCCGTCGAGCCTCCGGTCCCAGTGGACATAGCTCCCCAGCCCTGGGGGGACCCCAGTAGCCAGGATCTCGAAGGCCCCGCCCACGGAGTCCCCCCGGGCCCGCGCCGCGTCGATCCGCGCGATCATTTCCCGCTCCGCCGCGGGATCGAGGCACCGCACTGGGGACCGGTCTGCCTGGGCGGTTATCTCCTCCGCCGTAAGGCCAAGCGCGAGCACGTCCAGGGGCGCCTCTACCTCGTGTATCCGCACCACATGGCTTGCGATACCTATCCCGAGCTCGGCGAGGAACNNCTTCGCCACCGCCCCGAGTGCCACCCGCATCGCCGTCTCCCGGGCGCTCGCCCGCTCGATCACATCACGTAGGTCCCGGTGGCCGTACTTCAGGGCCCCGGGGAGGTCGGCGTGGCCCGGGCGCGGTACGGTCACTGGCCTGTAGCCCTCAGGGGGCGCACCGAAGGGGGTCATCACTTCCTTCCAGTTTTCCCAGTCGCGGTTGACAATGCGGATGGCAATGGGGGCGCCGGTGGTCACCCCGCCCCTCACGCCGGAGAGGACCTCGGCCCGGTCCCGTTCAATCTCCATCCTCCCTCCGCGGCCGTGGCCCCGCTGCCGGCGCGCCAGTTCCCGGTCGATCGCCTCCGGCTCTAGGGCGAGCCCAGCCGGGATNCCCTCCAGGATCCCGATGAGGCAGGGCCCGTGTGACTCCCCGGCGGTGAGCCAGCGCAGCCTACCCATGGGAAAGGACCTCCTTAAGATGAGCGATCGCCT
>MTNI01000101.1 GCA_002011415.1 Candidatus Acetothermia bacterium JdFR-47 | reverse complement strand
ATGGTGTAGCGGAGTCCCGCCAAGGTCAAGGGCTGTACCAAGCGCAGGGCGTATCGGATCCCTACAAACGAGGTGGCCCAGATACAGGCGGCGAGGATCACTTCCCCGACAGCGAGGAGATGCCGGGCCTGGTCGCTGAGGGGGCTGCCAAACCTAGCCGGACAGGAAACCGAGACTTTCCCCTTACTTGGCCCCCTCACGACCCCACATTGTACCGAGCAACCCACATGTCACGCGGGACTATGTCGCGGAAGGAAGCTTTGTAAAGGAGGAACAGTGTAAAGCTAGCCTAACCGAATATAGACTCATATGCTTTTTTCGGATGGGACCGGACGAAGAGTAACACAGTGGGCCTCGATTTGCGGAGATGAAGATGCTTGCGGAGTTGGCATAGGTGATCGGCCACGAGATGTCCTGCCGCAACATCCCGCGGAGACACTCGAGATTTGTCTACCGATCGCCCCCAAAGCTTCTAAAAAAGGGAATATACTCCAAGGCATTCACCAGGAATATCTTCCAAAGTGGTTCCCCTTCAGGGGCGTAGGTCCAGTCTCCGTGAGACAAGTGAACTACACGCAATATTTCCATGTGTGGTAGTTTGCAGAACCCCTTCAAAGATCTATGGAGGTGCAGTATGCGAACAACTCGGCGAGTGTGGTTGGCCTTAGCTGCGGGGGCGTTGCTTTTGACTGTGGCTCCAGCAATGGGAGAGTCTGATACAAAAACGGCACAAGCCTCTTTCACCGCTCCCACAGTGGTGAAGCTCACCCTCACCGGAGGCGACCTTGACTTTGGCACCTTAACCGAGGCCGATTACGATCGCGGTTATAAGGAACTTATAGATGCTCATACACTCGTCGTCACGTGCAATGCAAACTGGACGCTCACCATCCAGGCCAACACAGCCATCTGGACCTATGATGGTCCAGACTCCAACCCACACAAACCAAGCACTGACCTCCAATGGAAGGTGGACGGTTCTTATATCGGGCTTTCCACAACTGCCGCAACAGTGGCCACTGGAAATGCAGGTAAAAACCTGACTGCGGCGACGGTGGACTTCAAAGTCTTGCTGAGCTACACCAGCGATCCGCCGGGCACGTACGCTCTGGAGATCACTTACACCCTAACGGCGCCGTAAGGCAGGGACCCACGATGAGCGAGTATGAAGGCGCAGGTACTCGCCCCCAGCTGTTGGGCAAATCCCGCCAAAAAGCCGCCCGAGCCCAATCATCTAGTGCCTGAGGTGATAGTCTGACAAAGAGAGAAGGCAGATTACACAGGTCACGACTCACAGCTCTATCCGAAGAGGGTACCAGCCTAGCAGGGAGGTGGGCAGCTCTGAGGCCGAAATTGGCTCTGTGCATGGCGGGTCTCCTAGTCGCCTGGGGCGTTGTTGCTTTAGCCCTTGACACCGACTGGCAAGACCCCTCTCAAAACACAGGCGACTTCAGGAAAGGTAGTGCCGCATATCACGATGACAACAAGTGCGCCGAGGCTGAAAACGGCGAGACCCATACCTATTGGGGGTATGAGTTCAACCTGGGCCCAGAAGTCCAGATCACTGGGATAGAAGTACGACTGGATGCTTGGCGCGATCCCAAGGCTGAGGAGTCGGTCTTCCACGTGGAGCTCTCCTGGGATGGGGGAGTGAATTGGACCTCAACTGGGCATAACACTGGCTCACTGGCTACCACGGAGGCCACCTACATTTTAGGCGGGCCAACCGATACTTGGGGTCGGATGTGGACGGTGTCCGAGCTTGCTTACGCTAGTTTCAGGGTCAGGATTACGGCGATGAGTACCAGGCTCAAAAAAAGAGCGGCCCTGCTCGACTGGGTTTCCGTCAAGGTCTACTACGCAGCCCAGCAACTCACCCTTAGCACAACCGTTATCGACTTCGGTTACCTAACACTAGCGGATTACGATGCTGGTTACAAAGAGCTTGCCTCCGCGCAGACACTCTACGTTACAAGTGGGACAAGTTGGGTGGTCACCGTTAAGGCACTTAGCGCTACTTGGACATATACAGGTGAAGAACCCGACCCCTTCAAGGCCTGTACAGACCTAAAGTGGAGGTCTACCTCCAGCGATCCAGCTGTGACCGTCACCAACGATGTTTACATGGGGATGACCACAACCGATGCTCAGGTAGCAGCAGGAAATCCTGGCACAAGCATTGAGATATGGATGTCTTTCAGGCTATTGCTCAGCTATGAAAGGGATGCCCCAGGTGAATATAGCCTGCGGTTCGTGTACACCCTTACCAACCCATAGGCAGTCAGCTCGACGTAACCGCGACCTGAGCCCGGGGGCACTTCCAGTTCTTCGATCTGCGAGCAGGGCCAAGCTTGGATATTCTGACTACAGCAGGGCTTGCAGTTGTTCGACCATCGGTCTCCAAACCGACTCCTTTAAACAAGTTTCTACTCATCCGGGTTCACCATCGCACCCCGCCTTGCCATAGGCTATGTAAAATTAATTACACCACTTTGCACTACGTTATGGATGTTACATTGGAGCTACAAACCAGCCTAAAGGATACCTCTTGACCTGAACAGCTGAAATATGATATAATACCACCGAGGTTCGCGGGTGTCCTACATCTTCGAAGCGGTTTGCGATGGGAGGGACGCGAATCGGTGGGGCTCCCCAAACTAGCGGGCAGTTGGGAGGGTGACTCAGATGGCAAGGAGAGCTCCCGCGATCATGTGCATCCTTCTAGTTTTGCTCTCCTGCACGTCCAGCGCTGCTGGGGCAAGTGCGACGGTCCGAATCACTTGGGAGATTCTGCCCTTCGCAGTGTTCCTCGGTGAAGACAGCACTTACAGCACGTCGATCGCAGTGTCGACCCTGATTCGGTTCGAAGGTCAAACCGTTGAATCTATTACAATTCCTGGCGCCACGACACTGAGAATCGTCAGCAATACCAACTGGACCGTTCACGTGCAACTAGTGCAGCCGGACCCCGGGGAGGGTTCCGAAGCCAACGCCACCTGGCCGACGGGATACGTGTACGTCCGGACCGATGATGGATACGTACCCGTGTCC
>MTNI01000206.1 GCA_002011415.1 Candidatus Acetothermia bacterium JdFR-47 | reverse complement strand
AGTACCAGCCTGCCCTGCGTCGCCAAATGAAGGCGAGGCTAGGGTTCTCGGGGCGGAAGGTGGTTTCCACCTTTGGGCTCATTAACACCTACAAGGGGATCGAGCACGCCATCCAGGCCCTCCCGATGATCGTGGAGAAGGTCCCAAATGTGCTCTACTTNGTTTTGGGGCAGACCCATCCCGGTTTGCTTCGCGTTCAAGGCGAGAGCTATCGGGAACGGCTTTCCAAGTTGGCTGAACAGCTCGGTGTCGATGCCTATGTCCACTTTGAGAATCGTTACTTGCCGCCCGGGGAGTTGCTGAAGTATCTCCTCGCGACCGATGTTTACCTGGTGCCCTACACGGTCCCATATCAGGCGGTAAGTGGCACGCTGGCTTACGCTTTGGGGNTNGGCCGGGCAGTGGTGTCAACCCCGTTCCTCTTCGCCAAGGAGGTCCTCTCGGGGGGATGTGGTGTCCTGGTGGACTTCCGCGATCCGGAGGGGATCGCGAGGGCCGTTGTCGGGCTTTTGAGTGACCAGGAGCGGCTGTTCGAGCTGGAGAGGAAGGCCTATGAGGCGACCCGTGCTTGGGTTTGGCCGGAAGTAGGACGGCGGTATTCGCAACTTTTCTTAAATATTTTGGGCAGGTGAGGAAGGCGAGGACTATGGCTGCCCTTTCGATCGTTATCTCGATAAACACGGTTTGCATCGAAATGGTTTGGTTNAAGCGTTAGGGGGTAGGCCGAGGCGATGGCTCCGNTGATCGTCGCTCAGGGGCTTTGTAAGGAGTACCGTGTCCTCAAGCGCTATCCTGGATTCTGGGGCTCTTTACGCACCCTTTTTACTCGACGGTATCAAACCGTGAAGGCGGTAGATCACGTCACTTTTTCCATTGAACGCGGGGAGCTGGTGGGCTACATCGGGCCCAATGGAGCGGGGAAGTCCACCACCATCAANATGCTCACCGGAGTGCTAGTTCCTACGAGTGGCTACGTGGAAACGGCGGGTCTGGTACCCTACAGACACCGCCAAAAGCTGGCACGCCGCATCGGGGTTGTCTTTGGCCAACGCTCCCAGCTTTGGTGGGACCTACCCCTTGTCGAGTCCTTCCACATCCTCAGAGAGATCTATCGTATCCCCAGGGGTACTTTTGAGCGCAATATGCAGGTCTTTAGTGAGCTTATAGGTCTGGGGGAACTCCTTAACACACCTGTACGCCAATTGTCGTTGGGGCAGCGGATGCGGGGGGAGATGGCCGCTGCTCTGCTGCACGACCCTGAGATCGTCTTCCTGGACGAGCCGATGCTGGGCCTCGACGTAGTGGCCAAGGAACAGTTGCGCCAGTTCATCCTTGAGATCAATCGAGAACGTGGGGTAACTGTGATTCTAACATCCAATGATATGGCCGATGTGGAACGGCTTTGCAAACATATCATCATCATCGATCACGGACAGCTTCTCTATGACGGCACCGTAGAGGACCTCAAAAGCCGTCATGCCCCCTATCGCACGTTGGTCGTCCACTTCGGGGATGATTACCCCGAAATCTATGCCGAGGGGGCTGAGCTCGTGCGGCGGGACGGGACGTGCGCTTGGTTCCGCTTCGACAGGGCGGTTAATCCCCAACAGCTCATTGCCGATCTGAGCAGGCGTTACGTGATCACCGATCTCTCCATCGAGGAGCCTACGTTGGAAGAGGTTATTCGGGAGATATATCAGAAGCGAAGAGCAGCGGAACGCAAGGAGGATACCCTGTGAGCCTGCGGGGTTACCTCAAGTTGGCGCAGGTGCCCTTCCAGACGTTGCTCACCTACAGGGCGGCTGCCTTTCTTGACTGCGTGGGGGCGCTGTTACGCGTTTACCTGATGCGGGTTTTCTGGACGGCAGTGTATGGAGGGGGTGGAGCGGTTGAAGGCATCACCCTGCCGATGATGGTGACCTACGCCACCCTCAGCAGTGTCCAGGGGTTTATCACTTCTAGCAATGTTCAATGGATAGTGCAGAGAAAAGTGCGCGACGGAAGTATCGCAATTGATTTGATCCGGCCTTATAAGTTTCTGCATTCCCTCTTGGCATGGAACCTCGGCGAGTCTTTGCTCCGGGGCGGCCTGATGGCGGGGGTCACCTTGGTAGCAGCGTTGCTTTTCGTGCATCTGCAGTTACCAGCAACCCCGACAGCAGGTGTTGCCTATTCAGTGAGCTTATTCCTTGCTGTAGGGGTGAACTTCCTTATCTCGACGGTCATGGGCCTCGCCGCCTTCTGGACACTGGAATTGTTCGGGCTTAATTTGATCGTTCGCTTTCTCAGCGAATTCCTCTCCGGGGGCTTGGTGCCCCTTTGGTTTCTCCCCCTGTGGGCGCGGAGGATCGCGGAGTTTTTGCCCTTCCAAAGCCTGGCACATATTCCCCTCTCGATCTACATCGGCAAGTTCGAGGGAATAGCTATGTGGACAGCGCTTCTCAAACAGGCGGCCTGGATCGGGGTGCTGGCGGTGGTCTCCTGGCTTGTCTGGAAGGCAGCCGAGCGCAGGGTGGTTGTGCAAGGAGGATAGGGTGCATCGGCTGCGGGCCCTGGGGTTGATGATGCTGGCTGGCATTAAAGGCCGGATGGAATACCGCTTGGACTTCATGTTGCGGGTGGCTATGGGGGTGGTATGGAACCTGACGAGCTTGGTCTTCATCTGGGCCGTGCTCGCCCGCTTCAAGAGCATGGCCGGGTGGAGCAAGGAGGAGATCTTCTTTATCTATTCCCTGAGGCTTCTAGCTCACGGCTGCTATACCTTGCTCTTTCACAACGTTCAGGTGATCTCTCGGTACGTGCGCTGGGGGGAGTTCGATAGGGTCCTCTTGCGCCCCTTGAACCCCCTCCTTCAGCTCATCACCTGGGAGTACGATCCGGCGGGCATCGGGGACCTGGGACTCGGGATCATTTGTTTCACGATAGCGAGCCAGCTGGTGGGGTTCCATTGGACCCCAGCGGCGCTCGGCTTCCTCCTCTTGGTGGTGGCGGGGGGCTGTTTGATCGAGCTTTCTCTTTTCTTGGTCGTAAACACCCTTGCATTTTGGATAACCGAAGCGTGGCG
>MTNI01000139.1 GCA_002011415.1 Candidatus Acetothermia bacterium JdFR-47 | reverse complement strand
CTCGTGTGGCACCTCCCCGGCCACTCCCCGGGATCTGTGGCCTTCCTGTGGGAGCGGGGGCAGGTGGTGCTCTCGGGGGACGTGCTCTTCGCGGGCTCGGTGGGGCGCACCGACCTCCCCGGCGGCTCCTGGGAGCTCCTCTCGCGCGCCTTGTCCCGGCTCCTCTCCCTGGGGGACGGCTGGCGGGTGCTCCCCGGGCACGGCCCGGAGACGGACCTGGCGCGGGAGCGCGTGGCCAATCCCTACTTGCGGGGGATCTCCCATGGCAGGGCCTGAGGTACAAGAGGTCAAATCCCGGGTCAACATTGTGGAGCTCGTTGGCCGCTACGTCACCCTGAAGCCAGCCGGAAAAGGCTACAAAGGGCGCTGCCCCTTCCACCCCGACGACACCCCGTCCCTNATGGTGTCGCCGGAGAAGGGCCTATGGCACTGTTTCGGCTGCGGGGCCGGGGGAGACGCCATCGGCTTCCTCATGCGCATCGAACGCCTCTCCTTCCCCGAGGCCCTGGCCCGACTCGCCCAGGAGGTAGGGGTGGAGCTCCGGGGCGGTGGCGTCCGCAACGAGCTCCTCGTGGCTTGCGCCGCCGCCGCTGAATACTTCGCCCGAGAGCTCCAAGCCCCGGCGGGAAAGCAAGCCCGGGAGTACCTGCTCTCCCGGGGGATCGGGGAGAAGGAGTGGAAGAGGTGGGGCCTGGGCTACGCCCCGGACCGTTGGGACGGGCTCCTCAAGGCCCTGGCACGCCTCGGGGTGGACACCCTACAAGAGCTGGGCCTGGTGGTGAAGGGGGAGCGGGGCTACTACGACCGGTTCCGGGGGCGGGTGATGTTCACCCTGCGCGACGATCAGGGGCGCCCGGTGGCCTTTGCTGGCCGGGCCCTGGGAGAGGCCGGTCCCAAGTACCTGAACGTCCCCAACACGCCCCTGTTCACCAAGGGTACCCTCCTCTACGGCCTGGACGTNGCGAAGGAGGCGATCCGCCGGCGGGGGAGAGCGGTCTTGGTGGAGGGCTATACCGACGTGATCAGCCTCCACGCCGCCGGCTTTCAGGAGGCGGTGGGCTCNATGGGCACCGCCCTCACTGAGGCCCAAGCCCGGCTGCTGGCGCGCTACACCGACCGGGTGGTGATCGCCTACGACCGCGACGCCGCCGGCTCTGCCGCCTCGCTGCGGGGCATGGTTATCCTGCGGGAGGCGGGCCTCAGGGTGGAGGTGGCCCAGCTCCCCGAGGGGGAGGACCCGGATTCCCTCGCCCGGGGCCAGGGACCGGAGGCGGTGACAGAGGTGCTGGAGGGGGCCAAGCCGTTCCACCGGTTTTTCCTGGACTCCCTCACGGAGCGCTACGACCTCCTGACCATCGAGGGGAAGGAGGGGGCGCTTGCCGAGGCCAAGGAGCTTTGGCCCCGGATCCGGAGCCTGCCGCTGCGGGAAGAGCTCGCCCGGGGCCTGGCCGAGCTCCTCTCCCTCCCCGAGGAGGAGGTGCGCGCNGCCCTCCGCGGGCGNGGGCGGCCCGTCCTCAGAGGCCCCGAGGAGCAGGGCCCCGAGGCCGAGGACCTCGTCCTCCACTTCCTTCTCGAGGGAAAGCTTCCGGAGGAGGCGATCCCGGACCTTGAAGTTCGGGATTTTCGCCCCGAATATAGGCCTATCGTGGAGAGGTGGTTGGAGCTCTGGCGGGCAGGGGAGGCGCCCACAGCTGAGGAGCTGGCAAGCGAGTTGGATCCCGAATCACAGGCTCACCTGGCCCGGCTTTCACTCCTCGAGGTGAAGTTCACCGACGAAGCCCGCGCCGCTTCCGACGCCCTCGTACACTTCCTCTATCTCCCGCGGCTGGAGAGGAGGCTCACTGAGCTCCAAGAGGAGATCGCCCGCGCCGAGGCGCAGGGGGGTGAGGCAGAGCTCAGGCAGCTGGAGGCGGAGTATCAGGAGCTCTGCCGNCGCAGGCTCAAGCTTCTTGGGAGGCGGCTGTGAGCGAGGTGCCAAGCAGGCTTCCGGAGGGCCCGGAGGAGGACTTTCGGGAGGAGGACTTCATCCGTACCCTCCCCCTCCTGGAGGAGTTGGCCGAGGCCACCAGGGCTGAGGACGCGTGGGAGGAGGAGCCAGAAGAACGGGGGAGCGACCCCGTCCGCACCTACCTCAGGGAGATCGGTCGNGTNCCNCTCCTCACCAAGGAGGAGGAGGTAGAGCTCGCCCAGAAGATGGAGGCGGGCAAAGAGGCGGCCGAGGAGCTCAAGCGNGCCAAGAACCTGTCCCCCGAGCGACGCAGGGAGCTGGAGCGACTGGTGGAGGAAGGGGAGCGGGCCCGGGAGCGCCTCACCGTCTCCAACCTCAGGCTCGTCGTCTCCATCGCNAAGCGCTACATGCACCGGGGGCTGTCGCTCCTGGACCTCATCCAAGAGGGGAACATGGGCCTCATGCGCGCGGTGGAGAAGTTCGATTGGCGAAANGGGTATAAGTTCTCCACCTATGCCACCTGGTGGATCCGCCAGGCCATCACCAGGGCCATCGCCGACCAGTCCCGCACCATCCGGGTGCCGGTGCACACCATCGAGGCCCTGCAAGAGCTGTACCGCCTNAGAAGGGAGTACGTGCAGGCCCACGGCTCCGCCCCGAGCTACGAGGAGCTAGCCGAGCTCCTCGGCACNAGCGTGGACCGGGTGCGGAAGATCGAGCAGGCTGCCGCTTACACCTCGTCCCTGGAGCGGCCCCTCTCCGACGACGAAGACGAGACCCTGGGGGACTTCCTTCCGGACGAGTCGGCCCCGTCCCCGGCCAAGGAGGCCATTCGGGCCCGGCTCCGCGAGGAACTGAGGAAGGCGCTGGAGGGCCTTGAGCCCAGAGAACGGGAGATCCTGGAACTGCGCTACGGCCTGGTGGACGGCCACCCCCGTACCTTAAAGGAGGTGGCGGCCCAGTTCGACATCACCCGAGAGCGGGTCCGCCAGATCGAGATCAAGGCCCTGGAGAAGCTCAAACACCCCTCCCGGCAGCAGAACCTTAGGACCCTCAGGGAGCTCCTCCTCTCCGAAGAGTGATCTCCTGCCCGGAAGACGCGGGTGCATTTCCTGGAAACCAA
>MTNI01000215.1 GCA_002011415.1 Candidatus Acetothermia bacterium JdFR-47 | reverse complement strand
AGGGGGCGGAAATCCCCTTCTCCCGGAAGCCGCACCCACAACTCCAGCGAATCCTCGAGCACGTCCTTCTCCCCCAGCAGGTAATAGCGGCGCTGGCCGGCGTTGCCCAGGGGGTAGAACTCCCCGTCCACTTCCAGGGAGGCGAGGGCGGCCAGCTCAGCGAGGAACTCCCTCTCCAGCTCGCTCCCCAGCACGAAGGGGTACCTCTTGGCCTCCTCCTCCGGGAGCTGGTGGAGGTCGTTGTAGGCCTCGATGGCGTCCTGGATCCTCCCCCGCAGCAGGGAATCGCGGGACACTTTTAGCAATAGCACGTCTCCCTCATCCCGGAGCACCAGGTACTGGCCCGGGGGGAGCTCCACCCGCGGC
The DNA here is from genome assembly GCA_002011415.1 of Candidatus Acetothermia bacterium JdFR-47. Classification (GTDB taxonomy): domain Bacteria; phylum Bipolaricaulota; class Bipolaricaulia; order Bipolaricaulales; family Bipolaricaulaceae; genus JdFR-47. The sequence goes on along the minus strand of MTNI01000215.1, from coordinate 2,720 downwards.
TCTTCCCCCAGCACCCCTGCCAGGTACTCCAACCCGTAGCGGGAGAGCACCCCCTCCAGCCCCTCTTCACCCATCACCAGTGCCACGGCGGAAAAGCCCTCCACGAAGGGGAGGGTCAGGGGCCAGAAGTGGGCCCCGTCCAGGTTTTGGGAGTAGGGGGCCGGCTCCCACGGGCGCTCCGGGTCGNCGAACGAGTAGAGCACTTCCGCGGAGGCGGCTTGCCCCCGGAAGACGCGGGACTCGGAGATCCCNTGCAGGCGCGCGGCCAAAAAGGAAGCNGAAAAACCTCCCTCNNCGTAGGTGGCCCTGACCCCCAGCACCTTCTTGTTGTAGATGCCCAGGTTCCCCTGGCCAACCTGGAAGTCCCCCACCTCCCCTTGCCAGGGGGGTTGGTCCAGGGTGAGGAGGAAATGCTGGAACCCAGGGCCCAGCTGGTCGTTGAAGCTGGCCTCCAGGGTGATGAAACCCAGGGCGGTGCCGGTGATCTCCGCCTGGAGGGATTGGTCCAGCTGGAGCTGCCCGGGGGAGAGCCCCACCTGGCTCAGGAGCTCCGGGGCCCCCAGGCCGAAGTTCACCGTCCACGTCTTTTGCCCGCTCACTTCCAGGGTGAAGGAGGCGGTCTGCTCTTGTCCCAGGGCCAGCAGGGGCAGGAGGAGGACCAGGGTCAGCAGCAAGCCTTTGGTGAACACGATCCTAGAAGTTGACGATCAGGGAGGCCCGCAGGGTCGGGGCCAGTGGCCTCAGCAGGGCGGCCAAGTGGACTCGGAACATGCCCCAGCCCAGGGAAGCCCCCACGGCCAAGGTATCGCTGGTGATCCCGGCCCGCAGGCCGAGCTCCCCGGCCCACAGCTCCACCCCCAGGCCCCCAGAGGGGGTATCCTCCCCCAGGCCGGTCACCACCAGGGCCAGCCGGCTCACCACCGGCGGGGGCAGGGGGAGGTCCAACCCCAACCCCAGGGAGGCGGAAACGGGCCACTCCTCGCCGGGGATGGCGGGCTGGGAAAGGAGCCCCTCCACCAAAATGCCGAAGTAAACCGGACCTTGGATCAGGGCCGCCAGGTCCACCGCCCAGCCCCAGCCCTCCTCCGGGAGCACCGGGTGCAGCACCTTCAGCCGCCCCCCCAGGGCGAACCCCGGGGCCACCGGCACCCCCACCCCCAGGGCAGCCCCCTCGGAGTGGTAAGCCACCCCCCCGTCCTCGGGCTCGGAGCTGACCACCACCCCGCCCAGCCCCAGCCAGGGGATGGCCACCGCCAGGGAGGAGACAGAAGCGACGGCGAACTGGCCGCCGTAGGAGGACAGGGCGGACAGCCCCCCCTGGTAGGCCAGCCCGGCCGGGTTGAGGAACACCGCCCCCGGGCCCCCCTGGGGCAAGGCCAGCGCCGCCCCCACCAGGGCCAGGTCCCAAGCGTCCAGCCCCAGCCGGAAGGTAGTTCCCACGCCCACATGGCCGGCCCCGGCCAGGAGCCCCAACCCCACTGTCGTCAACACCACCAGCCAAAACTTCACCTTTGCACCACCACCCGAACGATGGGGGAACTGGTCCCCCCACTCACCAACACGGCCAGATATAGGCCGCTGGCCACCGGATTCCCCCCGCCAGTGAGCAGGGGCCAGACGAGCTCCCCGCGCGCCTCCCCCACCAGCCGCTTCCGCCACAGGAGCCGGCCGGTGAGGTCGTAGATCCTCAGCTCAGCCCAGCTGACCTCCCGGGGGAGCTGGTACCAAAAGCGGGCTTCCCTAGCTACCGGGCTGCCCAGCAGGATCAAGGTGGGAGCCTCCGGCCCGGGGCTGGGCCCCAGGGCCTCCACCGCCCCGGGCAGGGAAAGCTTCCCCCACCCCCAGGAGAGGTTGGGCACCGCCCCCACCCACTGATCGGCCCGCGCCCCCTGGGTGAGCGCTTCCCGCAGCTCGTCCCAAGCCAGGCCCGACTCCAGGGCCAGGAGCAGTGCCCCGGCTCCGGCCACGTGCGGGGCGGCCATGCTGGTGCCCAGAAGCAGGAAATAGCTCCCCCCCGGAAGCAGGGTCCAATCCGCCACCTGGGCTGCCTGGGAGCGGGCGGAGGCGATCCAGGCCCCCGGGGCACACAGCTCCGGCTTGAGCCTCCCGTCCCGGGTGGGGCCGCGGGAGGAGAAACTCGCCAGCCCCCCCACCACCCCCTCATAGGACTGCTCCCCCACCACCGAGGTCCAGCTGTTTTTGGTCACATAGGCCCCCACGGTGATCACCCGCTGGGCGTTGCCCGGCTCGGCGATGGTCAGCTGGGCATCCCCCTCCAAAAAGTAGCCCTCTCGACTGTCCTCGATCCAACCATCCACCCTGCCCCCCACCCCCACCGGGGTGAAGGTGAGCCGCCAGCGGCTGCCGGCCGGAGCCCCGGTGAGGGTGAGGTAGATCTGCAGGTCCCCGTTTCTGGGGTCCGGCCCTCCCGAGGCGTTGTCCACCCACACCTGTCCCACTGCCGCGTTGAGGTAGGCCTGTTGGCCGGGGAGGACGGTGATTTCTTCCCCGCTGGGGGCGAGCACCTGCAGCCGGAAGGCAGCGGCGGGCGGGTGCCAGAAGGAGGCGGCCACCCAGGAGGACTGGGGCACCAGGTGCCAGCTGATGGGGGAGTGGACGTCCGCCCCCACGTGGAGCTGCTCCTGAGCTTCGTTCCCGGCGGCCACCACCACTGCCCGGCCGGGCCGGTCCACCAGCGAATCCAGGGCCTGCTCGAACAA
>MTNI01000202.1 GCA_002011415.1 Candidatus Acetothermia bacterium JdFR-47 | reverse complement strand
TCCCACTCCTTGAGCTCCTCCTTGTAGAGAAGCTCTCCCGGGCTTCGGGCGCCGTATATGACGGTGATCTTGCCGTAGTCCTTCCGGTTGGAGTCGTCGAGCAGGTACTGGATGAGCGCCCGGAGGGTAGTGAAGGCAAAGCCGCCTCCCACGATCACCACGTTTTTGCCCTTCAACCTCTCCAGGGGATAGGGCCTGCCCAAAGGACCCCGCACGCCGATCACCCTGCCTTCCTTTGAGTTATGGAGCTCTCCGGTTACAAGGCCCACCTTCTTCACGGTGAANAGNANGTANCCCTTCTCGGTCGGCGAAGAGGCAATGCCTATGGGGCATTCACCTTTGCCTAAGAGGGAGAGCTCGGCGAACTGCCCGGGGAGGTGCTTGAAGACCTTTTCCTGTGCGGGATCGAGGAAGACGACCCGGAAGGTCTTCAGGTCCCGCTCCTCGTTCTCCACCGTAACTTGCTCGATCCGCACCGAGCAGGGCATATAGGGATTCATTGACTTTTTCATTTCACCACACCTTCATGGGACCGAGGCCGGCGAAGCTAGCCTTTCCAATACCTGCCGCAAGTCCAAGCCCCCAGGACAGTTAGCCACACAACGGCCGCAACCAACACAAAAGGCTTCGCCGAAGTTCTCCCGGCAATACAGGAACTTGTGCAGTACACGCTGGCGCAACCGGGTATGCCTCTCAGGCCGCGGGTTGTGACCTGAGCCTTGCAGGGTAAAGAGAGGGAAAGAGCACGTGTCCCAGCTCCGTACCCGTTTGCCAATCCCCTTGCGCGCCTCGTCCGTGATGTCGAAGCAGTGGCATGTGGGACAAGAATACGTGCACACCCCGCAGCCCAAGCACCTCAGGCCCAGTTCCTGCCAGATCTCGGAGTCAAAGCTCTCTCTAAGACCCTCTAGGTCCTCAGGAATCGCCACCGACTTCAATCTCTTTTCCGCCTTGGCCGCGGCTTGCTTTGCGGCCCTCGTATCCTCCTTCGTCGCCTTTTTGGCCGGCTTGGATGCCGCCTTCAGGAACTCCTCCCCGCGCTCTGTCAGCACGCGCAGCAATAGCTTTTTGCCCAGGTCGAAGGCCAGGACGTCCGAGCCAGCCTCTCCTGCAGGTGAGCCGCCGACCGAGGTGCAGAAACACGCCGGGCCCGGCATGTTACAAGCCAGGGCCACCACAATCGTCTTCTCGCGCCTCCGGAGGTAGTAAGGATCGCAGAGATCCTCCCATGTGAATACTCTGTCGAGCAGGAGCAGGGCCCGGGCATCGCATGGCCTCACGCCGAAAAGCATGACCTCCTCTTCAGGAGCGCGGGCCTCGCGAGCCTGGTCTCCTTCAAAGTAGTACAGCACCTCGCTCTGCGGGAAGACCACGCCCTTGGGAGAGAGGTTGGTGTTGCCAGNATCAAGGCATACGAGGGACGGATCGGAAACCTCCGCAAACGTGGTTCCCATTCTGTCCTTGACAGGGGCGACGAGCCGGCGATCTTGGCTGAGCAATCGCAGGAACTCAGACAGCTTGGACTTCTCGACGATCAACTCCAACATCTCGCGCCCCTCCTCACACCTCGGTCATAAAGGTCTGGTCGTCTTCCATCCTGAAGTTACAGAGAGCCTCTGGCTCGTCCGGGGAAATACCCACCTCACTCCCGAAAAGCTCCTCAACCTCTTTGACCATCTTCTGCGTAAACAGGCGCAGGTCGATGCCCTGAGGGCAAGCAGCCACGCAGGCCCCACAATCCACACATCTGCCCGCCTGGTGGAAGATCCGGCCTAGATGGAACAGGATCACATCGGAGAGGTCCGTCGTCACCCCAAGCCAGCAGGGCGAGGTCTCTTCGGCAAAGCATTCCTGGCAGTAGCAGTTCGGACAGGCCTGGCGGCAGGCATAACACCTGATGCACCTGGAGAGCTCGGCGACGAAATACTCCCACCGCTCTTCAAGGGCCTTGGATTCGAACTCCANTACGTCCGCGTAGCGAGACGTCTTCTTGGACGGAATGGATACCTCTTCAAGGCTGAGGTCGCTAAGAACGGGAGAACGATGCGTGCATTCTAGACAAGAGTCCGCCAGAACCTTCTCCACCTTNNTCTTCTTTTCAGAACCATTTATCCCGCACGCCCGCACGGACTCCTCGTCTACCTCCGCCTCTGCGAGCCCCCCAGCGCCTATCTCCCGTGCGACCTTGTGTCGATCGATCATGCCCTCGCAGTGCACCCCCAGCACGAAAAGTTTGTCACGGGGAACCTGTTTGGCCCTGATCAGTCCCACGATCGAGCGACTATCACAGCCCTTGGCCAGCACNCCCACTCGGGGCGGCGTCCAGGAGCCTTTCACACCAGGGGGNTTCTGGAAAAGCTGTGGCAGGAACACTGCCAGGTTGGCTGAACAGCTCCGGTTCCATACCAAACGCTCGACCTCCGCCGGAGACCTTACGAAACAAGCTGAGGTCCGTAAGGGCAGTGCGGCGGCCTCGTAGCCGACGAATACGTCGATGGTTTTCTCCTCGAGCAGTTTCGCGACCTCTTTTCTTAGCTCCTCTTCAGCACGATTCATGCGATTTCCTCTAGGCTCTTTACCAGCTTGCTAGCTGGTCCAGCCTGTCTTACAGCCTGGACTACCTTNGCCAGCACCTCTGCGAACCTCGCACCCTCCGCTGCTGATACCCACGAGAAGTGCACNCTCTCCGGTTCNATGCCTACGTACTCCAAGAGGCTCTTGAGAAGCGCGAACTTCCTTCTCGCGTAGAGGTTGCCGCTGATGTAGTGACAGTCGCCAGGGTGACACCCGCTTACCAACACCCCGTCGAATCCGTTCTGGAGCGCCTTCACAATGAAGAGCGGGTTGATCCTGCCTGAGCACGGCACGCGGATCACGCGGACGTTCGGGGGATATTGGATCCGACTCACGCCGGCAAGATCAGCCCCGGCATAGCTGCACCAGTTGCAAAGGAAAGCGATGATCTGTGGTTCCCAACCTTTTTTCTCAGCCACGCTCTTGGTCCTCCATGTCTCTCTACACCGCCTCCAGCATTGCCAAGATCTGCTCGTTCCGGAAGCCTCTCAGATCGATGGCTGCCGCCCGACAGGAGGCTGCACACACCCCGCAGCCC
>MTNI01000173.1 GCA_002011415.1 Candidatus Acetothermia bacterium JdFR-47 | reverse complement strand
TCCTTTCCTGTTTCACTGCTTCAATGGTCTCGGAAAGCCAGGTGAGGAGCTCCTCGATCTGCCACAGGCGGAAGCGCACTGCGAGCCGTCCCAGCCAGGGGTCGTCCACGGGGAGGCGCTTGCGGCCGGTCAGTCGCTACCTGAGGCGCTTCAGGCGTTCGGCCTGGGCGGAGAGGAGCTCCGGGACGAGGTCCGAGGCGTGGCGGCGCAGGAAATAGAGCTTGGCCAGTAGCTCCACTCGCACGTCGCGGACGTGCCGCACTGGGGAGGTGGCCCAGTTCCAAAAGTTCGTTCCTCGGCCGGGGTGAGGGAGAAGATGCGGCGGGGCGGCCTAGCCCCTTGAGGTTCCAAGTGCCCTTCGATCAGGCCCTCTCGCTCCAGCCTTCCCAGTATGGAGTAGAGCTGGCTTTGGGCGATGTGCCAGATGGGGCCGAGGCCCGAGCTCAACCGCCGCTTGAGCTCGTAGCCGTGGGCAGGTCCGGAGATGAGGGTACCCAAGACGGCGAACTCGGTTTGGCAGGCCTGACATAGCAAGCCAGATTATTCCAACTTGGAACTATCCTGCAACCCCATGCCGCTCCGGTACAGGGTCAAAAGGCCTCCACGGTAAACTGATAGGGATCGCTCTTCAGGCCCGCCCCGTCCACCAATACCAGGCGCAGGGTCACCCGCTGAGGCCTTAGCACCTTGAGCGAGAAGGAGAAACCGGTGCTCTCGTATCCGGAAAGATGGGGCCGAAAGCTCCAGGCGGGCTCGATCACGATATCGCCTTTGTCCCCTTTCACTAACTCGAGATAAGCCCAGGATAGATCGTGATTCACGTCCTCAAAGGAGACCATGATCACCTGGTTGCGGCCTGCCCGGACACGTTCTGTGTAGAACACCTCTTTAACTTGGGGTCTGAGCGAGAGGACCCGTTCCAAATCCCACAATACGACCTTTCCGTCCTCAGAGGCCGAAAGCCATCCCGTGGGCGAGGAAAGGGGAGCCACCAGGCGCACCGAGGTGGCGTGCAGGCTCAAGGCACCCAGCTCCTCCCCGGTCGTAGTCCGCCAAAGCTTTACTGCCCTATCCACCCCCCCTGAGACCAGATAACAGCCGGTACGATTAAAGGCCACCGACCAGATGGGCGCCTCATGTCCGGCGCGGGTCGAAAGAGGATCCCACCCTTCGGTAGACCACACACCGAGCACCCCGGCCGCCGTGCCCATAGCCATATATTCCCCGGTGGGGGAGAAGGCCAACGCCCAAACCTCCCCCTCCGTGCCGGAAAGGCGGTGGAGTTCGCGCTGGGCTGCGAGGTCAAACAACCTGACTTCTGAGGTTAAGCCCACCGCCAGCCGGTTCCCCCGAGGGCTGAAGGCCAGGCTCCAGATGCTCCCCTCGTGAGTAGCGTGGTACACCTCCTCCCCGGAGCCCGTGTCCCACACGATCAAGGTGCCGTCCAGCCCCCCGGCGGCCAGGCGCCCCCCGGTAGGGCTAAAGGCCAGGCACCAGACCAGTCCCGTGTGGTCATGCCATTGTCTAACAAGTTGCCCTTCTGGGAGCTCCCATAGCCGGACCAGGCCCCCGGTGGTCCCGCAGGCCAAGTGTTTCCCGTCTCCGGCCACCGCCACCGCCCAGATCCCTTCCCCCGGCCCGATGGGGAGGAGGGCCAGCGACTCGAGGGCTGAGGATGACAGTACCTGGATCTCCTGTTGAGTTACGAGGGCGATGTACTGGCCGTTTGGGGAAACCGCAATGTTGACCAGCTTTCCCACCCGGAGTTCCTGCACCACCCCCGGGGGGAGGCCCGCCGCCGTCCCCGCAAGCAGAGCCGACAAGAGGACCGCTATCGGAAGTGCTTTCATAAAATCACCTCCTCACAACCCGAAAGGATTTTTGCGTCCTTTTAAGTGGGGGGCAAATCGGCCCCCCGCATTCCTCCGGCATGCCTATCAACGCAACTCGGATGGTGAGCAGCGCAAATTGATCTGAAGCCCTAAGGTCCTTCTCGTACCACACACATCCTCGCTATACTGATCGCAGGATGAGTACGGCTAGAAACGAGATCGGCTCGTTTCCACGATGGTGACGAGGCCCGCCTACGCAAGATCGAGGAGCGAGTAGACACCCTCGCCGGAAAGCTTTGGGGCCTCACCGACAAAGAACTCGCCGAAATCCGCAAAAGCTTAAAGGATCTTTCGTAGTACTCTTTAGGGATTACCCAAAGCCCAAAGTGGAGGAACGTCATGCAAAGCCGTATTGAAAAATGGCGCATTAGGCTTGAAGAAGCCTCGGTAAAAGGAGTGGCAGAGTTTATTGGAAGGGTTAAACACAATGCTAAAGTGCCTGAAAACGTAGAGTCATTCCTGTGTGAAGCACGAGCAGCCTTGATGTTTCGCGAGAACGGCTTCTCGGTCATGATGCGAGATCATCCGGATCTGGAGCTTGGGTATGGCGGAGTCCTTTTTTACGCAGAAGTAAAACAATTCCGATTGAAGAAACAAGACGTGATTGATGAGACAAGTCTAATAGACGCAGGAAGGCAAGCTTTGAAAGACAATCTTTCTGTGCTCGTGCGTTATGGTGATACACAGGAGACCAAAGAAAAGCCTCCTTGGCAACAACTTGTGGATGTAGCCCAAAGTAAGACGAATCAATACCATGAGGGCTCCCCCAACATACTAGTCATTTTCAGCAGCAGCCCGCACTGCGTTGAGGATGCTGATTTTTATACTGCAGCCTATGAAATAGACGACGATATAGCTGCCGGTAAGACTCCTGGACTTGAAAAGCTCAGCGGTCTTTTGTTCGTAACAAAGGCGTGGACAAAGGTGACTGGTCGACGCCGAGTCTTCTTTGCACCCCTCCACCATTCTGCAATCCCTCTGCCTCAAGAAATCAGGGAAGCTCTGGGTGCAGTTCGGTGTTGCAGGTGGAACCCTTGGTGAATGCAGACGGGGGCAGGTCTTGCAAGTAAGCGCTGGCTGCCATACGGTACCGCTGCTTACGGATGCATCGTTGTAAGATCTGAACCAGGTCTTGTAATCATGCATCTTAAACTGATTGTTTACGATGCTTTACTGCAAGACCTTGCCCCAGTGCTTTAGCTGCACTCTGCGTTGATTTGTCGTAGA
>MTNI01000216.1 GCA_002011415.1 Candidatus Acetothermia bacterium JdFR-47 | reverse complement strand
CTGTTGCGGCTGTCAGACGGCCAGTTCGTTACCCAATTCGACATGCACGACCTGGAGGCCCTGGGCCTCCTGAAGATGGACTTCTTGGGGCTCAGGAACCTNACCTTGCTCGATGANGTGTGCCGGCTGGTGGAGGAGCGGACCGGGGTGCGGGTNGACCTCACCCAAATCCCGCTCGACGACGAGGCCACCTTCCAGCTGATCCGGGAGGGGAAGACCAGCGGGGTGTTCCAGTTGGAGTCCGCCGGGATGCGGGCCTTGATCCGGCGCCTGGAGCCNACCCAGTTCANGGAACTCATCGCCATCCTGGCCCTGTACCGGCCAGGGCCGTTGGAATCCGGCATGGCCGAGGACTACATCGAGCGCAAGCACGGTCGGCAGCCGATCTCCTATCCCCACCCGGCCTTGGAGGAAGTGCTCCAGGAAACCTATGGCCTGCCCATCTATCAAGATCAGGTGATGCTCATGGCCCAACGGTTGGCCGGGTTCACCCTGGCCGAGGCAGATCTCCTGCGCAAGGCCATGGGTAAGAAGAAGCCGGAAGTGATGGCGGAGATGGAGGCCAGGTTCGTCACCGGCTGCGTGAACAACGGGATCCCGGAAGAGGAAGCCCGGCGGATCTTCGCCGACATCGAGAAGTTCGCCCGTTATGGCTTCAACAAGTCCCACGCCACCGCCTACGCCTTCATCTCCTACTGGACTGCTTACTTCAAGGCCCACTACCCCACGGAGTTCATGGCCGCGCTCCTCTCCTCGGTGGGGGACAACACGGACAAAGTGGCCGCCTACATCGCCGAGTGTCGGGAGATGGGCATCGAGGTGTTGCCCCCGGACATAGATGAATCGGACGTGGATTTCACCCCCCTGGCTGGGGGGAAGATCCGATTTGGCCTGGCGGCGATCAAGCACGTGGGGCGCGCGGCGGTGGAGGCGATCCTGGAGGCCCGCAGGCAAGGGCCCTTCCAGGGATTCTTCGACTTCTGTCAGCGGGTGGACCCGGAACGGGTGCCCCGGGACACGGTGGAGCACCTCATCAGGGCAGGGGCCTTCGACCGGTTCGGCCAGTCCCGCAAAGGGTTGCTGGCCCTGGTGGACGAGGGGCTCCGCCTCGCCCAGTTGGCCAAAAGGGAGCGGGTCACCGGCCAGCAATCGTTCTTCGGGGCNGAAGAGCTGGTGCCNAAGCTGCCNGTGAGGGAGGAGGAGTTCACTCGTTCCGAGCTCTTGCGGTTTGAAAAGGAGCTGCTGGGCCTGTTCCTGTCCGGCCACCCCCTGGACGAACACCGGGAGCGGCTGGAGCGGCTGGGGGCCGTTCCGTTGGGGGAAGCGGCCGGGAGAAAGGGCGGGTTCTGGGTGGCCGGCCGGGTGAAGGCTGCCAAGGTGATCTCCACCGCCACCGGCAGGCTGGCCTTCCTCACCCTGGAGGACACGAGCGGGGAGGTGGAGCGGTGGTGAGGAGTCGGGTGTACGAGGCCACCCCCGGCTGGTTCTCCCCCGAGGCGTTGCTCGTCCTCAAGGTGCGTTGGGAAGAGAGGAACGGTGGCCAGCGGCTGGTGGTGGAGGAAGCTCAACCCTTGGAAGGCCCGCCTCAGCTAGGGCCCAGCCGGCTGGTGATCAGGTTGCCAGTGGAACTGGCCGAGCGGGAGACGGTGAGCCGACTGGCCTCCACCCTGGGAGATTTCCCGGGCCCCCTGCCGGTGTGGGTGAAGCTGACGGACGGGAGCCGGGAACTGGTGGTGGTGGCTGGGCAGCGATACGGGGTCAGGGCAGAGCCGGAACTTACCCGGAAGGTGGAGGCCCTGGCGCCTGAAATTAGGGTGGAGTGGGAGTGAAACCGCCGGGCTGGGTGAAATTTCTGCTCCCCGGGATCGGGGTGAAACGGTGGCTGGCGCTCGCCTTGGGGGCGGTGGTGCTGATCGCCGGGGGAGTGGTGTGCCTGCTGGGGCGGGAGGGAATGCGGCGGCTCTATGAATTAGTTTGGGAGACGTGGCCGGGGTTGCTTCGCCCGGCGGTGGGCGGGCTGTTGGTGGGGCTGGGGGCCACCGGTGTGGGGGTGGGGATCTATCGGGCGGTGCGCTCGGTGCTGGTGGCCCTGGCCCCTGGGGGGGGCTCGTTAGGGGAAGCCTTGTACCAAGCCCGGGTGCTGCGAGCTGCCCCCCGGGTGGTGGCATTGGGAGGGGGTACCGGCCTCTCTACCCTGCTGCGGGCCCTGAAACCCTACACCGCCAACCTCACCGCGGTGGTCACGGTGATGGACACCGGGGGCAGCTCCGGTCGCCTGCGGCAAGAGCTGTCGGTGCTCCCGCCCGGGGACGTGCGCAATTGCCTGTTGGCCCTGGCCGAGGAGGAGGACCGCCTGGCCAAGTTTTTCCAGTTCAGGTTCGAGGAGGGCGAGGGCCTCCAGGGGCATGCCCTGGGGAACCTGATCCTGGCCGCCTTGGAACAGGCCACGGGGGGGTTCGACCGGGCAGTGGAAGAAGCCAGCCACTTCCTGTCGGTGCGCGGGGAAGTGCTCCCGGCCACCTTGGACCACGTGCACCTGGTGGCTGAAATGGACGATGGTGAAGAAGTGGTGGGGGAAGCGCGCATCGCCGCCGACCCTCGGTCCATCAAAAAAGTGCGCCTCTCCCGGCCCGCCCGCGCCTACGGCCGGGTGCTGGAGGCCATCCGGGAGGCTGACCTGATCGTGCTGGGGCCGGGAAGCCTGTTCACCAGCCTCATCCCCAACTTGTTGGTGGAGGGGGTGGCCGAAGCCCTGGCCCGGGCCCCTGGGGAGAAGGCGGTGGTGATGAACCTGATGACCCAACCAGGGGAAACGGACGGCTTTTCCGCCTATGACCATCTCCGCACTCTGGCCGAGTACATAGACTTGAAGAGATTCCAGGCGGTGGTGGTCAACACTCAGCCTCCCCCGCCGGAGGTGTTGGCCCGTTACCGGGCCGAGGGGGCCGAGCCGGTGCGGGACGACCTCCACGGCCCCCGAACCCTGGGGCTGCGAGTAGTCCGCGCCCCCCTGCTCACGGTGGTGGAGCTGGAGGGGAAGCCCACCGTGAAGCACGACCCCAGCCGGCTGGGCGAGCTTCTGGCCAAGCAATCCCGCAGCTTCCGGCGCTCCTGGACCCGCTGGCTCAGCCCCTAACCGGGGGAGGCTACCTCACCTGCACCG
>MTNI01000035.1 GCA_002011415.1 Candidatus Acetothermia bacterium JdFR-47 | reverse complement strand
GGGGCCGTTCGGCCCCCTCTTTTTTCTACCCACTGACTTTTAGCCTTACTGTCTGAACATGCGGGAGATGAACTTCTCCTCCCCTAGGATGCCACGAGGGCGAAGGAGAAGGATCCCGATGAGCAAAACACCGATCAGCACCACCCGCAGTGCACTGACCCTGACGTCGGAAAGGGGGAGATACCCGGTCAGGAAATCCGTGCCCGCCCACAGCCCCCAGATGAGGAAGGCACCGAGTATCGCGCCCTTGTTATTGCCCGACCCCCCCGCCACCAACATTACCCACACGATGAACGTGCCGTAGAAGGGCTCGAACTTCTCCACGCTCAAGTATCGGGCGTAGTGGGCGTACAGGCTCCCGGCGAGCCCCATGAGCGCCGACCCCAGGACGAAGGACTGCAGCTTGAAGGCGGCCACGTTCTTCCCCTGGGCCGCCGCTGCCACCTCGTCCTCCCGGATCGCCCGCAGCACCCTCCCCCACGGGGACCGAAGGACCCTCTCCAGAAACAAGTACAAGCACCACACGGCCAGCAGCACCAAACCGAGATAAAACCAGTTGTAGGCGCTACGGAGCAAGGAGCTGACCCAATGCGGCAGGTTGGGATGCGCGCTCAGGAATCCCTGCACCCCCGTTTGGATCGTGCCGAACAGGGGTGAAGGGATGTTCTTGATGCCCCACACCCCGTTGGTCAGCCAGGCCTCGTTTTTGATGATGAGCCGGAGCACCTCGGCGATCCCGATCGAAGCAATGGCCAGGTAATCCTCCTTCAACCGAATGGTGATCCAGCCGATGAGCAAGGCGAGGAGTGCCGCTACTCCCCCGGCGCTGAGCAACCCCACGGGGAACGGCATGTTCCATCCCCCGAATACCCGCCAATCCAGGGCCCCGGGCGGGGGACCGGAGACCAGGGCCGAGGTGTACGCCCCCACCGCGTAAAAGCCCGCGATCCCGATGTTGAAGAGCCCGGTGTACCCCCACTGCACGTTGAGCCCCAGGGTGAGAACACCGTAAATGCCAGCGGTAATCGCGAAGAACACCAGGTAATTGAGGATTCCCACCAGTGTGTCCATCACCGCCTCCCAAAAAGCCCTTGGGGCCTGATGAGGAGCATCAAGACCAGGACGCCGAAGGCAACGGCGGGCTTGTACGAGGTAGAGATGAAAGCCGTGGATACCTCCTCGGCAAGGCCGATGGTCATGCCTCCCACCATGGCCCCGTACGGGCTGCCTATCCCCCCCAAGATGACCGCAGCGAACAGCGGCAGGAGCGTTTGCCAACCAAGCTCGGGGGTAATCATCTTGTTCTCAATGCCGGCGAGCATTCCCGCGATGGCGGCGAGAGAAGCGCCGATCGCCCACGTCCAGGCCACCACCAGCTCAGTGTTGATGCCGCTCACCTGGGCGAGCTCCGGGTTATCGGCCATGGCCCGCATGGCCTTCCCCGTCTTCGTGTACTGGAGGAACAAGTGAAGCAGGAAGACAAACAGGAAGGCCGTCCCCAGGATGAAAAGCTGGTCAGCCTTTACCCGGACACCGGCGATGACCAGGGCTCGCTGGATCTTGCGGGAGTAATACAAGGGATCCGGTCCCGCCCCAAAGAGCACGAGGTTGCGGAGCACGAAGGCCACCCCCACCGAGGCCATGAGCAAGAGCACGGCCTTGGCGCCCCGGAGCCTGCGGTACACGAGCCGGTCGATGGTTATGGCGAGGGCGGCGTTGGCCACCATGGCACACAGTGCGGCGGGGATCAAAGCAGGGCCGAAGGACAGGGGCCCGAACCGCCCCTTCAGTAGGTGCCCAAACAGCCACAGAAAGGCAATCCCCAGGTATGCCCCGGTCGTCATGAGATCGCCGTGGGAGAAGTTGGAGAACCTCAGGATGCTGTAGGTCAGGGAGAGCCCGATGGCCCCCAGGGTGATGACGCTTCCTGAGACAAGCCCGTACACGACAAGTTGCGGAATACGTTCCCACACCATCAACCCCCAAGGAACAGCCGTCCGATCTCTTCGTCGGCGAGCAATTCCCTCCCCGAGCCCTCGCACCGGTTCTGCCCGTCCACGAGCACATAGCCCCGGTCCGAGATGGCAAGCGATTGTTTGGCGTTCTGCTCGACCATGAAGATAGCCACCCCAAGCTCCCGAATGGACAGAATGCTCTCAAAAACCATCTCCACCAGGTTCGGTGCCAGAGCCGCGGTGGGTTCGTCGAGGAGCAAGATCTTGGGGTCGAGCATCAGGGCCCGCCCCATGGCCACCATCTGCCTTTCCCCGCCGGACATCTTTCCCACCCGCTGATTGCGCCTCTTCTTCAGCACGGGGAATAGCGTGTACACCCGATCCAGCCGATCGGAGATCGAGCCATTTAAGATGAAGGCCCCCATCTCCAAGTTCTCCCGCACGGTGAGTGAGGGGAACACGTTGTCCACCTGGGGCACGTAGCACATGCCGAACCTGACTATCCTGTGGGGGGCCTGACCCGTGATATCCCGGCCATCCAGAACCACTTTTCCTTGGGTAGGCTTGAGAAGACCGAATATCGTCTTGAGCAAGGTGGACTTGCCGGCGCCGTTGGGACCGATAACGGTGACCAACTCACCAGAGTCCACGTACACGGAGACGCCATGGAGCACCTCCATGCCGCCATAGCCGGAGTGCACCCGGTCTACCTCAAGCAACGGCATACTGTCCGCCGAGATAGGCCTCTATCACCCTCGGGTCCTCACGCACCACGGCCGGGCTCCCCGCCGTGAGCACGGCCCCCTCGCTCATCACGATGATGGGGTCACACAGGTTCATCACCAGGTCCATGTCGTGCTCGATCAGGAACACCGTGACCCCGTGCTCCCTCGCCAGGGAGCGAATGCGGTCCGCCAGTTTGTTCATAAGAGTGGGGTTCACCCCCGCCCCCGGCTCATCGAGGAGTACCATCCGAGGCTCGGCCATGAGGGCTCGAGCAAGCTCGAGGAGCTTCTTTTGTCCGCCGGACAGCGACTGGGCTGGGGCCTCGGCGAGGTGCTCGAGCCCCACGAACTCCAGCACCTCAAGTGCCCGCTGCTGGACCTTAAACTCTTGGCTTCGCACCCTGCGGGGGCGGAACAGGGGGTTCCAAATCCACTCGCCGCACTGCCCCCCGGGAACGAGCATCAGGTTCTCCAGCACCGTCATCTCGGC
>MTNI01000034.1 GCA_002011415.1 Candidatus Acetothermia bacterium JdFR-47 | reverse complement strand
CGAAGAGGGCGCCGAGGGTATCCTTCGCGAGGGGGGTGAAGTCGTAACAAGGTAGCCGTACCGGAAGGTGCGGCTGGATCACCTCCTTTCTAGGGAGTACCCTTTGTAAAATCCAGCCTTTCCCTCCGATGGGAGCCCGCCTGCACCCTGTCCACAGCACCTGCGCGCGTCCGGAAGCGGACGTTTTTCTTTTTTTCACACCCTCCAGTTGCCGTGCGCTGGCTCCACCCTTCCTTTGGTTCGCCATCCTTCCCTGGTAGTCTCCCTGGGCCATGCAAAACACACAGGAGAAATGGTTGCTGGAGGGAATCGAGCCGCTCCTCGCCGAAGGCGAGCGCGAGGAGATCCCAGCCCGGGAAACGGTTTACTACCCAGGCACCCCGAGCACCTCGGTATATTTCGTGGAAGAGGGCAAGGTAAAACTTTCCTACCTCGACCCTTCTGGCAAGCGCATAACCCTCGCCCTCCGAGCGGCCGGGGAGCTGTTCGGGGAGATGGCCCTGGTGGGGGAACAGCGCCGCCGGCATCATGCCGAGGCCATGGAAGATTCGGTCCTCATCCGAGTGCCGCGCGAGCGCATGCTCACCTGGATCCGCGACCGTCCGGACGTCCTGTATCAGCTACTTCAGCTCTTCGGGCTATGGATTCGGGACCTTGAGGAGATCGTGGAGGATTTGGCGTTTCGCGACATCCAGGCCCGGCTGTCCCGACAGCTCCTGCGCCTGTCACACGAGTACGGAGTCAAGACCAAGGATGGTATCCTAATAAGTTTTCGCCTAACGCACCGGGACCTAGCGGAGATGATCGGCTCGGCCCGGGAGAACACCACCATGGCCCTCAACCGGTTTGCCCGCGAGGGGATCCTCTCCAAGCGGCGTTACCAGATCATCATCAAAGATGTGGAGGGCCTTAAGGAGAAGTGCGGACCGAGCTGAAACCGGTCACTGCCCGGGGGCGGAGTGGGATTCGACCAGGGGGGCCAAGCGACAGAGGAGGGAGCGGATGCCCCCCAAGTAGGCGGGGCTTCCTTCGGCCCCCAGGGCTGTAAACAAAAACGCATACGCCTGTCGCATGTGCAGGGCACCAGGGAGAAGCTTGCGGCTCCTCGCTCCGCGAAGGGCTGCCTCAAGCGCTAAGGCCAGGAAGGCCGTTGTGTTCCTGAGGGTAAATTTGAGCTCCGCGCGCCCTTCGAGGTCTCCACCCTCCTCCGGGACCGCGGCAATCAAAGCCCGCAGCCGCACGATCGCCCCCAGCACTTCCTCCTCAGTAGTGACCACTCGGGGATCGAAGTGGGGGCCCTCGCTGCCCTCGAGGATGTTCACCACCCGTTGGGCAAACAGGCGCTGGTCCTCCGCGGTGGGGGCGAGGACCGCTAGAGCACAGTAGTAAAGAGCCTCCTCGAGGTCCCCCTGGATGGCCTCCAGCTCCGCGACGAGCCCCACCAGCCAATCTGGCTGTGGATGCACTGCGACCCCGGATATGGCTGTCAGCGCCAGCACTGCGACCATTAGCCTTTTCATGTCCCCTCCCGCCCCGTTTCTACCTCTTCTCTGGTATAAAACCCATCAACGCTCCGTCAACCCGGCCTCATCGGGCGGGATCAACTTGTAGCCGAACCCGGGCACGGTGACGATCATCCCCTCGGCCCCTGGCCGAACCTTGCCCAGTCGCTGGCGGAGCAAATACACGTATTGCTTTACATCCTTGGAGTTGGCAAACCGCGAGTCAGGCCAGACCGCGCGCAGGATCTCCCGATCGGAGAACACCTTCCCCGGGGAGCTGGCGAGCAGCCTGAGCAGGGTGAACTGCTTGGGCGAAAGGCGCACCGGCTCCTCGTACAAAGTCACCAGCTTGCCATCGTCGTAGATCCTCAGGCCCCCGAGTTCCACACTGGGCTGCGTCCCCTCCCCGGCCTTTGCAGGGCGCAGGCGGCGCAATACGAGAAGAAGCGCGACCAGGATTAGAAGATCGATCCCCACGCCCACCCCGGCGGCGAGCAGGATGCGACCGCGGACCGCGGACCCTAGCCACGAAGCGTCCAGGCCGATGTGCATCAGTCCTCGCGGCCCCTCTTTTAAAGGGAGCGGAAGCACGATGTCGAGGTACTTGTCCCCGGAAGGAAGGTCCAAGAGCCGCACCGTCTCCCGGTCCGTGTCCGAAGGGGGCTCAGGGGGCGGGATCCCCGGCAGGCGCTCGTCCGCTAGCAGCTCCCCGTCCCAGGAAACCTGCACGAACAAGGCGCTCCCCAGGAGCATGAAGTTAGCGGCTGCGGTTAGCATCTCCCGGTTTCCCACTGCGATCCAGGCAGCGGCCGCGTCGGCGAACGCGCTGACGTAGGCAAGGCTCCTTTCCTCGAACTCCGCTAGCTCCTGGCCCCCGGAGCGGGCGGCGATCAGCCACACCGCTAGGCCGGTCCCAACGGCCAGCACCAAAGCGGCCGTCGCGAGCACCACGCGAGGCCGCCAGCTTCGCGATCTTCCCATACCACAAAGGTAGAGGCCCCAGGGCAGGTAGACAAGATGGTCAAAGCAGGAATGACCCGATTTTGACCGGGCAAAGATGGTACCTCTACCGCGACCGGCCTAGGGTGGGGGCCGAGCCGCCCAGGAAAAGGCGGTGACATCGCGGAACAAGGAGGTAGCACATGAGGACACGTAAGGTTATGGGGCTCTTGATCGCCTTCGGGGTCGCGTTCGGGGTGCTGGGGCTGGCTCAACCGGCCCCGCTCGGAATCGTGGGCAGCCCTTCTGGGGAGCATCCCCCCCTGCCCCGGCTCCTGAACATGCTGGACGCCGAGATCGAGTGGCTCACGGGTCTCAAGATCGAGGCCCCGGGTTGGGACCAGGCATTGGCGGCCCTGGTCGAGGCCCGGGAGGAGATCGGGGAGGCCCTGCCCGAGGAGATGCCGGCCCCGCAGGCCTTGATGCGCCTTGACCTCGCCCTGCACCGGGTCATCGACATCCTGGAGCGGACCGCGTTCCGCGCCCACTTCGGCAAAGAGAAGCCCGCTGGCGCCCCGGAGTGGCTCAAGGAGTATTTGGACGAGGCCACAGCCGAGATGACACCGGAAGAAGCGGCCCGGGTGAAGGCGATCGTGTACGGGCTGTTCTCCGGCCTACTTGAGCGGGCCGGGGAGGCCGTGAAGGCCCACGTGAGGGACAAAAGGCTCCC
>MTNI01000094.1 GCA_002011415.1 Candidatus Acetothermia bacterium JdFR-47 | reverse complement strand
GATCCGGCTGCCAGGCCTGCCATGAACAAGATGTAGGTCCAGGGAATGCCCGCAAAATAAAGGGCCTGGAACACGAACACGTTGGAGGAGGAAGCGACGGCCCCCGCGACGAGAAACACCCACAAGGGCCGGCGTGGGTCGAGGGACATCCCCAGGTCGGCGAACGCCCCCTCCACCCCCGATACCAGGATGATCACCACCCCGTGGGTCCCGCCCATGAGGAACTCCACCAGCCCCTTCACCACCCCGGTCAACGTAGCCGCTCCCAGTCTCCGCACAAGCCCGGCGGCAAGGAGGGGCCAGACTACATGGAGTCCCGCCAGGACCTGCCCGGCCCCGAACGGGACCCCGAGGAAGCGGTTCACCAAGTTCCCCAGGTACCCTACATAGGCGGACATGGCGCCCCCCACCGAGGCGAGGAGCGCCACGACCACCAGGTCTCGGACGGAGAGCCTCCCTAGTCCGAGAGCGTAAGCACGATCTCCGTGACCCACTTCACTCGTTTCAAGCCCTCCGGCACCGGGGCGGAATCGTCCCACACGAACATAAGGGGGCCGCCTTCCTCCGGGGTGAGGAACTTCCCGTCCCGCTTCAGGGCGATGATGTAGCGGTCGTCATGGGCGAGGTAGGTGGACGGGATGACCTGGGTGTAGCCATCGGCTGCCTTGATCTCGACGATGTAACCTGCCTGAGCAAGCTCGTCATTGAAGTCCCCATCTTCGTAGAAGATGCCCTGTTCAGGAGAAGGGAAGCGTTCGTCGTCCACGTAAGCCAGGAGCCTCCACAGGGGCAGCCCAGTGTACGTATGGGTTTCACCCTTCCGGGTCACCATCACGGTGCGGGCGTGACAGGGACAGCCGACCCCAGCCTCGAGTTCCATCCGGCTGAAGACGCGCTCCACCACTCCGGAGAGACGCAGGGAGTACGGCTCGTACGTCCCGGTCACCTCAAGCCGCACCACCATTCGAGCCGAGCGGGATCCCTTAAAGCGTGTCCCTTCTGGCCCCACCTTCACCAGCCGGAAGTAGCCGGGGTCGAAGGGAAGGTACTCTCCATCGCGCTTGAAGGCCAGGATCCAGTTTCCCTCCTCGTCCGTGAGGCTCCCGTAGCGGTAGCGCATCCTGTATCCATCTGCTGCCACAACCTCTACCTCCGCGTCCTCTGGCCAGGCCCCGAGGAGCTCGGTGAGGGGGATCCCGGTCCAGGTGGCTGTGATCTCCTTCCCGCTCTTGGTGGTGTAGGTACCCAGCCCGGTCACGGCGACGAAGTGTGTCTCGAGCTCGCGCAGGGAGAACTCTCGTTCCTCGCCCGCGGCAATGGTTACGCGGGCTTCATCCGGCCATATCCCCACCTGGGGGAGGGAAGCCATGTCCCCATTCCAGTTCAGGACAAGCCAGGTGACCCCTTTGACGAGCAGGCCCGTTGCCGAAGGGCGGTCCTGGAAATAGTGCGCGTATTCACCCAAAGCAGTTACCTGGTCGTCATTTGAGACCTCACCGTCGGGGGCAAGGAACACGAGCTCCGGGCCCGCTTCCCACTCCGGAACCGGGGATCCATCTCGGACCAGGGCGAGGATGGGTGGACCGAGGGGGGTCTCCCCGTACACGACTGCGGGGGGCAGGGCCTTGGCGTAACCGTCCACTGCGATGACCCAAAGGAGGTCACCTTCTCCCATCCCGCCCAAGGCGTCCACCAAAGCGGCGAGGGGGATCCCCTCGTACTCGTGAGGTGGCTTCCAGTTGGGGTTGTCCTCGGAAAACACCGGCCCCTGATAGCGGACCGTGCCCGAAAGCGTGGGCCAAATCGCCTCGGTTGGGGACACCGCAATCGACCGAGCCCCCACTTGGACCAGCACGACTTGGCCCAGGGCCAGCCAGGAAACCATTATCAAGAAACCAAAAGCTACGAGAAGCCTTCTCATCCATCTCCCTCCTTTGCCGGATTTGTTCGTACTGCTGGGACGGAAAACAGGGCCCAAAGCTCCGCGCCGTGCTCTACGGGAAGCGCTTCCCTGGCCCACAGGGGAACGAGAGCGTTGAGCTCAAAGCCGGGGCAGGAGAACACCACGTTCAGAAGGTCGCCTAAGACGCGCGCCTTTCTTACCCGCCCGGGTATCCGGTTTGGGGTGGCCAGCGTCTTTTCAGCCGGGGCTTCCCGTGAGAGGAGCACCGCCTCAGGGGGGATGGTGATCGTGAGCCAGCGAGCGTTGCTGAACGAGATCACCTCGAGCACAACTTCCCCAAGCTGCACTCGTTTAAGGGCCCCATGCTCTTCCACCACCTCGACGGTGAACGTGTTGCGGGAAGAGAGGTCCGGGTGGAAGGGAGCAAAGGTCTTCTCGCTTGGGAAGTGCAGGCGTTCGGACCAAAGTAGCGTCTCGAGCACCTCTTTTGGCGTGCCGGTGGCCACGATGAGGTCCGCCATGGGGATGTCGAGGGCCTGGGCAAGGGCTCGAATCACGGGGAGGGAAGGGGGCGGGCGCTCCCCAGCCTCGATGCGCGAAAGCCGCGACGGCTCGAGCCCCACGCGGCGGGCGAGCTCCCGTAGGGGAAGCCCTTGAGCGAGACGGGCCCTGCGCACAAGCTGCCCGAAGGTCGCCTTGGGCATGGCACACCATATCGCCTTTGTTGACATCTGTCAACAAAACGTATTGTTCCCTACCTTCTCTTTGGGTTAGGATTTCATGTGGCCCGCTGGATCTTGCACGTCGACATGGACGCTTTCTACGCGTCCGTAGAACAGCTCGATAACCCCTCCCTGCGGGGAAAGCCCGTGATCGTAGGGGGTTTAGGACCTCGGGGGGTGGTGGCCACCGCCTCTTACGAGGCCCGCGCTTATGGGGTTCACTCCGCTATGCCCATGGCCAAGGCCCGCAGGCTCTGTCCCCAGGGCGTGTTCCTGCCGCCGCGCTTTCCCCGCTACGAGGAGATCGCGGCCCGGATCCGGGAGATCTTCAGGGAGTACACGCCCTTGGTGGAGCCGGTGTCCCTGGACGAGGCATTCCTCGACCTCACGGGTACCGAGCGTCTGCACGGCCCCCCCGAACGGGTGGCCCAAGAGATCCACAGGCGCATCCCCGAGGAGCTGGGTCTCTCCTGCTCGGTGGGCCTGGCCCCGAACAAGCTCCTGGCGAAGCTGGCCTCGGACGCGGCCAAGCCGGGGGGCCTGCGAGTCATCCGGCCTGAGGACGT
>MTNI01000162.1 GCA_002011415.1 Candidatus Acetothermia bacterium JdFR-47 | reverse complement strand
TTGCTGGTGGTCCCGGGGGACCCGGCCCGGCTGATAGTGGGCCCGGAGGCCACCGAGGAGGCTTACCAGCAAGTCCGGCTCAAGTTGGGGCTGGACGCCCCCTGGCCCCTGCGGCTGGCCCGCTGGCTAGGGGGGGTGGTGCGGGGTGATTTGGGGCACTCGCTGGCCTCGGACCTGCCGGTGGGAGGGTTGGTGGGGCGGGCCCTGGCCCTCACCCTGCCCCTGGCCCTGTTGGCCCTGGGGTTTGCCTTGGTGGTGGGGGTCCCGTTGGGCACGGCGGCCGCCCTCCGGCCGGGGAGCTGGCTGGACCTCGCCACGGTGGGCTTTTTGCAACTGGGACAGGCGATCCCCGGCTTTTGGCTGGGAATTTTCCTGATCGAGATCCTCTCAGTGCGGCTGGGGTGGCTGCCCGCCGGGGGGTTCCCGGGTTGGGAAGCAGGGGGGGAAGCCCTCGCCCACCTGGTGCTGCCGGCGGTGGCCCTGGGCCTCCCCTGGGGGGCGTACCTGGCCCGCATGGCCCGGGCTGCCCTGGCCGACGTCCTCTCCGCCCCCTACATCCGAACTGCCCGGGGGAAGGGGCTCCCAGAAGGGCAGGTGGCGCTCCGGCATGCGTTCCGGCCGGCCCTGGTTCCCCTGCTCACCGCGGCTGGCCTCACCCTGGGGCGGTTGGTGGCCGGCGCGATCGTGATCGAACATCTGTTCGGCCTGCCGGGCTTGGGGCAGCTGGCCCTGGGCGCGGTGCGGGCCCGGGACCTGCCCCTGCTCTCAGGCTCCGCCCTCACCGTGGCCGGGCTCGTCGCCGGGGTGAGCCTGGTGGTGGACCTCTTGTACGGGGCCTTGGATCCCCGCGTTCGCTACCGATGAGGGCCAGGGGATTGGGGCTGAAGGTGGGGTTGGGGTTGCTAGGGCTCACGGTGGGGCTCACGTTGGTGGGGTTGGTTTGGCTTCCCGCCGACCCTCTGGCCTTCTCCCCCCAGCGGCTTTCCCCCCCCAGCCTGGCCCACCCCTTGGGCACGGATTGGTTCGGGCGGGACCTGTTGGCGCGGATCCTGGTGGGAGGGCGGGCCAGCTTGGGGGTGGCGGGGGGGGCGGTGGCATTGGGGGCGGTGCTGGGCTTAGTAGTGGGGGGGGTGGCGGGCTGGCGGGGCGGGGGCTGGGATGAGTTGCTCATGCGGGGGGCAGATTTCTTGCTCTCCTTCCCGGCCTTGCTCTTGGCCCTGCTTTTGGTGACCTTGATCGGCCCCGGCCCGTGGGGGATCACCCTGGCCATCGCCTGCTTCAACGTGCCCTACTTCGCCCGGGTGGTGCGGGGGGGGCTGTTGGTGCTGCGGGAGGAGGAGTACGTGGTGGCGGCCCAGGCGGTGGGGGCGAGCCCCATCAGGATCGTGCTGCGCCACCTCCTCCCCAACTTGGCCTCCCCCCTGTTGGTCCAGTTCACGGTGAGCCTGAGCGCAGCGGTGTTGGCCGAGGCCGCCTTCAGCTACCTGGGCCTCGGTTCTCAGCCCCCCCACCCCTCCTGGGGCCGGATGCTCAAGGAGGCCCGCACCTACGTGGGCCAGTCCCCGTGGCCGGCCCTGATGCCGGGGCTGTTCATCACCGCCACCTGTCTGGGGTTGAACCTGGTGGGGGATGGCCTGCGGGACCTGCTCGATCCCCGGCTCAGCCGCCTGCCAGCCANACGCCCGTGAGGTCCAGCACGTAGATTGGGTACACGGAAAGCCCCTGCACGTCCGACCGGGCGGCCACCAAACGGTGGGGGTCCTGGAGGAACACGTTCACCGCCTCCCGGGCGATGATGTACTGGCACACGGTGTACAGGGCCCGCCGGGCCTCCGGCTCCACCAGCCTCTCCCCCANCTCCAACAGCTGATCCAGTTCCGGACTATGCCAGCCCCGGCGGAAGTAGTAGTCCGGCCGCTGGGGGCCGTAGCCGGCCAGCATGGGGGCCGGNTCNAGCTTCCAGGGGTGCCCGATCACCGTGAGGTCGTAGTCGGCCTGGGCGAACACCCGCTCCAGCCAGGTGCCCCAGTCCACCAACTCCAATCTGGCTTGGATGCCCACCTGGGAGAGCTGGGCGGCGATCACCTCCCCGGTGCGCACGTGCAGCACGTAGTTCTCCGGCAGGGTGATGGTGGTGGAAAAACCGCTGCCGTAGCCGGCTTCCTCCAGTAGCTCCCGGGCCCGAGCCGGGTCGTGGGGGTAAAGCCAAGTCAGGTCGGCGTAAAACGGGGTTCCGGTGGGGATGTGGCTGCCGATGGGGGTGCCGTAGCCGAAAGAAACTAGTTCGATGATCTCCTCCCGGTTCACTGCACAGGCCAGGGCCTGTCTCACCGGCAACTGGGAGAAGGGGGCCCGGGCGGTGTTGATGGCCAGGATCTGGACGAGGTTCATGGGGCCGGAGACGATCTGGAAGTCGGGGGAGCCGCTCAANCCCGCGGCCAGCTCCGGGGCCAGGTCCACCACCACCTGCACGTCCCCGGCCCGGAGGGCAGCCAGCTGGGCCGCCGGGGCCGGCAGGAACCGGAAGGTGAGCTGCTCCAGGTGGGGGACCCCGGGCAGGTAATAGTCGGGGTTTTTCACCAGCACCAGCCGGTCTCCGGGGCGCCAGTCGGCGAATCGGAAGGGGCCGGTGCCGATGGGGTGGTTGGCCAGGGGTTCCCCGGGGGGCACGATCACCCCGTCGGCCAAGGCCAGGACGGCCAAGAACGCCGGGTCGGGCTCGGCGAGCACGAATCTCACCGTGAGGGGGTCCAGCACCTCGATCGCGGCGATGTTTTGGAAGTACTCCGGGTGGGGGTGGCCGGTCCGGGGGTCCAGGGCCCGCAGGAAGCTTCTTCTTACGGCTTCAGCGTCGCAGGGTTCCCCGTTGTGGAAGCGTACCCCCTCCCTGAGGTGGAAGGTGTAGGAGAGCCCATCCGGGGACCCCTCCCAGGAGCGGGCCAGCTGGCCGTGGATCTCCCCCCGGGCGTCCACCTCCACCAGGCCCTCGTAGAGGTTGTGGTGCAAAAGCAGGTCGATGACTGCGGCGGCGTTGGTGGTGGGGTCTAGGGACGGGGGTTCGGTGGACACGGCCACCACCAGCTCTGAGGCGAGGAGGCCAACGCTCAGCACGCCCGAGCAAACCAGTAAGCCGACGAGAACAGTTCTGTACACGGAGTGTCACCTCCAATCGTATTTGGAGTGTCACCTCCGGCGGCAATGGTAGCC
>MTNI01000201.1 GCA_002011415.1 Candidatus Acetothermia bacterium JdFR-47 | reverse complement strand
TGAAAGAATAGGGCCGGAGTCTCCCTATGTGGCAAAGGAGGAAACTTGCTTCGTGAGGTATTCGAGGTCATGGAGTTGCTAGAGGACCCCAAAGCGAGTGGGAAAGCCGTTTGTCAATGGCTTAAGAGTAAAGGGGTGGAGGAGGTAGAGACGTTCTCGGTGGAGGGGGAGAAGGGAAAGACGGACTTTGTCAAGGTGCACATCGTTTCTGGACGAAAGTGGGGCCCTACACTTGGGATCATCGGCCGTCTTGGCGGGGTGGGGGCGCCACCGAATAGGGTGGGACTAGTCTCCGATGCCGATGGGGTGATCGTGGCCCTAGCCTGTGCGGCCAAGCTCGCCATAATGCGGGCCCAAGGTGACGAACTACCCGGAGACGTGATAGTGGCCACCCACATTTGTCCCCGCTCCCCCATCATTCCCCATGATCCCACCCCGTTCATGGACTCCCCGGTGGACATGGCCACCATGAACCGTTACGAGGTGGATCCCCGCATGGAGGCCATCCTCTCCATCGATACCACTAAGGGCAATTGGGTCTTCAACCAATTGGGCTTTGCCATCACGCCCACAGTCAAGGAGGGCTACATCCTCAGGGTGAGTCCGGACCTCTTGGAACTCATGCGTGTTGTGGTGAACGGTCCTCCGGCGGTGCTCCCATAACTACTCAGGACATCACCCCGTACGGAAACGGGCTTTACCACATAAACATCGTCATGCAGCCGGCGACAACCACCACTGCCCCGGTGGTGGGGGTGGCTACCACCGCCTCCACCCCCATCCCAGGCTGCGCCACTGGGGCGAACCAACCCTTCTTCTTGGAACAGGCCGCCCGGTTCTGCGTAGAGGTAGCCAAGTACTTCACCGCAGGAGAATGCCGGTTTTTTGACTCGGAGGAGTTCAAGCGGCTGGTCGCCCTTTATGGCACCATGAGGCATCTACAAACCCTTGGGAAGGGGGAGCAGTGAGGATAGGCTTTGTCACTATTGGGCAGAGCCCCCGAGAAGACGTGCTACCGGAGATCGCTGCTCACTTGCCTCCAGGGGTGGAGATCCTGGAAGCAGGGGCCCTGGACGGGCTTTCCCAGACCGAGATAGAGAGACACAAGCCCCGGAGTCCAGAACGCACCCTGGTCACCCGACTGACCGACGGGACTGAGGTGCACGTGGATCTGGAGTTCATCCACGACCGCCTCGTGGGCTGTGTCCGCTCTCTGGAGGGGCGGGTGGACCTAATCGCGTTCATCTGCTCCGGCTCCCTTCCCCGGATTCCGGCGAGGGTGCCCGTACTCTTTCCTCATGAGCTGCTCAAAGGGTTCCTTTCTGCCCTCTCTTTCCCGGGTCCCTTGGGGGTGCTGGTCCCGGCCCGGGAGCAAGTGGAGCCCATGCTCGACGAGCTCTCCTCGTGGGAGGTAAATGCAGTAGGAGCCGGGGTGTCGCCTTATACCGAAAGGGAAGGGATCAAGGAAGCGGTAGAGGGGCTTTTAGAGCAGGGGGCAGTGGCATTTCTCCTCAACTGCTTTGGCTACACGGAGAGGATGAAAAGGGAGGTGCAGGCTGCAAGCGGAAGGCCTGTGATCGCCGTGCGCTCCCTGCTCACCCGGGCCCTGGCAGAGCTAGCCTGACCCTTTTTCCCCCAGGTCGGTCGGGGAGAAGGCCTGGGGCAAAAGCTCCGAAAGCTTGACTCTCTTCCTACTTTTCCCCTCGCCGTCTGTCATGATCACGAGCAGGTCCGGGGCGAATTCGTATAGCACCTGGCGGCAGGCACCACAAGGGGCACAGGCTCCCTCACCGCAGGCGATGGCGATGGCCGAAAACTTCCAGGCCCCCTCGGAGACGGCTTTGAACAGGGCCACTCGTTCAGCACACATGGTGAGGCCATAAGAGGCGTTCTCCACGTTGCAGCCACTGAACACGCGGCCGTCGGCCGCGAGGAGGGCCGCCCCCACGGGGAAGTTCGAGTAGGGGCAGTAGGCCTGCTTTCTCGCCTCAAGGGCCAGCGCGATGAGTTTGTCCTCGTCGATCAAAATCGGATCACCACCCCGAGAGATGCTTGCCAAGGGCCGGCCTGGATGCCCCACGTATCTGGGGATTGATCCCAGGGGAAGAAGGCCGTCCCGGAGGCGAACAGGCGCAGGAAGGGAAGACCTAATTCAAGCCGCGCCCCAAGGGTCCCCCCAGCCGCGCTCCAAGCGAGCTCCGTAAGGCCAAGGCCGTCGATCACGGCTTGAACGGCGAGGTCTGAGCTCTCAAGTTCGGGGACTAGGTTCCCCCCGAGGAGGGTGACGCCGGCCTGAAAAGAGAGGGCGAGGATCCCCAGGTCCAGTCGGGGGGACAGGGCCAACGCCAGATGATGGGCGAAGAGCCGGAAGTCGAGGTGGAGGGGCGGCTCGGTTAGGTCCAGCCCAGGGCGGGGCCACAGGCCTAGCCCTCGCAAGATACCGTCGGTGAGGAAGCCGCCCCCCACCTCGATCTCCACTGGCCCAAACGGGATCCCCAAGCAGGCGCCTAAGAGTGGCATGGGCACGAGATCAGGGACTTCGCCAAGGGCAGTGGCAAGCTCATCCAAGACGTCTTCCGGAAGGCCGATCCCCTCGGCCTGAGAGAATAGCGCCGCCTTCGTCTCGGTTATGTCCAGGGTGTCGAGCCACAGCCCACTGCCGATCCCCTGGGCGAATGCGCCCCAGGGGATCGCAAGCAAGATAAAGAGGACCACTGGTCTCAAGCTATGCCCCTTTTTCTCTCCCGCTCCCGGCGACGGAGTTCGGCCCGCTTGATCTTCCCACTCGCGGTCTTGGGGAGCTCGCGTGCGAACTCGATCTCCCGCGGGTACTTGTAGGGCGCGGTGACTTGCTTCACGTGCTCCTGAAGCTCCCGCACGAGCGCCTCCGACGGCTCGTATCCAGGGGACAGGATGACAAAGGCCTTCACGATCTCTCCCCGCTCAGGATGAGGTGACCCCACCACCGCGGCCTCGGCCACTGCCGGGTGCGACACCAGCGCGTCCTCCACCTCGAACGGACCGATGCGGTAGCCGGCCGACAGGATGATGTCGTCAGCCCGCCCTTCGAAGAAGAGATACCCTTCCTCGTCCACCCGAGCCAGGTCCCCGGTGCGGTACCACTTCCCGGAGAAGACCTGCTGAGTGAGCGCCGGGTCCTTCCAATAGCCATCGAAGATGCCGGGGTTTCCCACTGGGACGGCGATCTCTCC
>MTNI01000079.1 GCA_002011415.1 Candidatus Acetothermia bacterium JdFR-47 | reverse complement strand
CAGAGGAGTCGAAGCGCCTGAACCACGCTGGAGGCGGCCACATCATCATCGCCGGCTCCGGCATGTGCACCGGGGGCCGCATCACCCACCACCTGCGCCATCGCCTGTGGCGCAAGGAGGACGGGGTGGTGTTCGTGGGGTATCAGGCGCAGGGCACGCTCGGGAGGGCGATCGTGGACGGGGCAAAGCGCGTCCACATCCACGGCGAGGAAGTGGTGGTGCGGGCCGGGATCTGGACCATCAACGGCTTCTCCGCCCACGCCGGGCAGGAGGAGCTCGTGCGCTGGATCAGCCAGACCCATGCCCCGCGCACGTTCCTCGTGCACGGGGAGGAACACGCCCTCACGGCGCTGGAGGAAAGCCTTACAGGGCGCGGCCTGGCAGTGGAGATCCCAAGCCCCGGTGAGGCGGTCAGGCTTTAGCCCCTGACCGGGAGGCGCGCCTCCAGGGCGAGTTTCTTGAGGCCTTCCCGGGAAAAGTCCGCCGCGAGCTTGAGGCGCAGGCTCCCCAGCTCCCCGGCGACGCTGGCCGCCCAAGTCCACCTGCCTGTGGCCACGGTCAGGCGTCCCTGGAGCTGTACTCCCTCCCCGCCCTGGCGCACCGTAATCGTAGCGGTGGGGTTGGGAAAGAGCGAGAGGTAGCTGGTCGCGGAGAGCCCGGCCTCGGCCGCCCCGAGCTCAAGCCCCACCGAGTTCAAGACAAGCCCCAGCGTCGACAGGCGCAGCGTGGCCCAGCCGGCGCCGCTTGTCCCGCAGGAGATCTGCATCCGGGGCAGGCCCCCTTGGGCCGAGACGTCCACCCGGCCCTCCCCCCACAGCGCCCCGGCATCCAGGCGCCCCACCGCCCAGCAGGCGAAGGATGGGTGTCCCCCAGAGAAGGCGGCTGCCCAGGTGGCCCGTGCCCCCACCCGGCCCTCAGCCTTCCACTCGCCGAAGGTCGCGGAGGAGCTGAGCTCCCCCTTCGCCGAAAGGTCGAGGCGGCCGCTTCCGAGGAGCTTGGCCTCCCCCGAGAGGGAGAACCCGTCCCCCCGGTACCGCAGGCCCCCCATGAGGAGCCGAAACCGCACCGGGAAGAGATCGGCCTCCCCGCGGGCTGTCCAGGCCAGGCCCCCCAGCTCCCCGGAGAGGGACAGCCACGTAGAGCCGGCGAGGTCCCCGTCCCAGGAAAGCCGCGTCCCGAGCTCCCCGGGATGCGCCCAGCCAAAAAACGCCATTACAACTGCCATAACGACAAGTAGCCTCTTCAACTCGCCTTCCTTTCCAGGGCGGCCGCCACCGCCCCCACGGAGCGCTTGACCGCCGGGGTGCGGAAGGGCACGGTCGCCCCGTCCAGCTTCACGATCCAGCCTGCGGGCTCCTTTGCCACCACGATGAAGTAGTGCTGCTGGAAGCCGTCGTCCGTGGCGAAGGCGCGAAGTAAAGCCTCCCTCCCGTCCGGGGCGAGGAAGGCCTCCTTGATCACAAACGCCCCCCGGGGCCATGACTCCTGAAGCCCAGGCAAGGCCTCCAGGGCCTCCGCGGTCACCTCGGCACTCACCCGTGCGTGCGGCATGTCCCCCTCCGCTATCCTCTCCACCTGAGCCGGCGCGACCCGCTCGGCAAGCACGCGCCAGATCCGCCGGCCTTCTTTCCGCCATTTGCGCTCGTAGCGGGTCCCCGGGCCCTCCCCGGTGAGGAGCACGGGCCCGGTGACGGAGAACCGTCCTCCGGCCGAGAGTATCCTCGCCGCCTCTTCCGCGTACCAGTCGACATCGGTGTTGAGCTCGAAGACGCCGCCTGTCTCGAGCACCGCGGCCAGGGTGCGGGCGAACTCCTCGTTCACCAAGCGCCTTTTCGCGTGCCGGGCCTTAGGCCAGGGGCAGGGGAAGTGCACGTACACCCGGGTGAGGGAGCCGTCGGGGAACAGCTCCCGCAGGGCAAACCTCCCGTCCACCCGGGCGAAGCGCACATTTCCAAGGCCGGCCTGGGCCAGTCTCCTTCCCGCCTTCACAAAGCAGGTGAGGGCCACCTCGAAGCCCACGAAATCCCAATCCGGGTGCTCGGCGGCGGCCCAGGCGAGGAACTCACCGTTCCCGAAGCCTATCTCAACAGCGAGCGGGGCCCGACGGCCAAACACGGCCGGCCAGTTCCCGGGAAGCTCCGTCCACTCCTGGGGCCGAATGAGGTAGCGCGCTGCCTCCAAGGCCATGCCCAAAGATTACCGGGAGGCCCGTCCCCTGGACAGAGGCCCGGCTTAACGGGGAAGGTGAACAGCGATCGTGCACACGTCTCCCATGTACGCAACCAGGGTGCCACCCCAGCCCTTAGGGGGTGTGTGGGGGCTAAAGAAACAGCCCTGGGTAGCTGCTACAATGGCGAGCCATGGTGACGGTGCCCCAAGAACTGGTGGAGCTAGCCAAGAAGCTCATCGCGTTTCCCACTACGGCCGGGCGGGAGCACCTGAGCTTAGAGTTCGTGGCCGAGAGGCTCTCGCGTGCAGGGCTCACGGTGAGCCGCCAGCCCGTCCCCGGGGCGGGGGAAAACATCATCGCCGCCCGCGGGGAGGGAGGGCCGTGGATCGTCACCCATATGGACGTGTTTCCCCCGTACGAGCATCCCGCTCCTTTCTCCCCCCGGATCGAGGGGGAGGAGCTCGTGGGCCGGGGGGCGGTGGACACGAAAGGCCAGACCGCCGCCCTCCTTTGGGCCCTCGCGGAGACCGAAGAGCCGGTGCAGGTGGCGCTGGTGGTGGACGAGGAGCAATTGGGCCGGGGGTCAGAGGCCCTGGAGGTCCCCCCAGGAGTAGCGGGGGCGATGGTGCTCGAACCCACGGGGCTCCGAATCGCCCCGGCGGAGGCAGGCTCCATCGGTCTTTCNGTGTTGGTGAGCGGAAGGTCGGCCCACGGCACCATGCCCTGGCGGGGGGACTCGGCGATCGAGCTCGCCTTCGCCCTGTACGAGCGGCTTCTCTCCCTCCCCTTCACCCGCCATACACATCCGCTGTTCGAACGCGGTGGCTGGGTGAACCTGGGACGGATCCTGGGGGGCTACGACACCATGGTGGTGCCCACCCGCTGCGAGATGGAGCTGGACGTGGGCTTCGCCCCCGGCCTCTCCGCAGCCGAGGTGGCGGGCGAAGTGCGGGAGGCCCTCTCCGAGGCCGAGACGGTGCAGATCACCGACATCTGGGATCCCTGGGAAACCGACCGCGAGGAATGGGTCGTGAAGGCACTGGCGAAGGCCTTC
>MTNI01000151.1 GCA_002011415.1 Candidatus Acetothermia bacterium JdFR-47 | reverse complement strand
GCGGAGCAAGCGATGAAGGAGGTAGCCCCGCAGATGCCGATCCGCTGGATAAACATGTCCAAAGAGCCCGACGAAGTAAGGAAGCGGGGCAACGTAAAAGGCTGTTTTGTTAACGCGGTACCTATAAAGGCCCCTATATTCGATGAGGAAAGGTTCAAAGAGGAGGTGTTAAAGGCACTTGGTTAAGTCATGTTTTTATGGACGGGATAAGGACTCGTTACTGTATAAGCTTTTGGTGTGGGGAACGCCGCGGCTTTGAGGGTGTTGTGAAGCCTTGGCTCCCGGGTGGGGGGGAAATCTACGGGAGATGTCCGAGCCCAAGCCGGATTCAGGNAGGATGTGGTTTGTAGCCACTTCCGCTTTTAGAAAAGNCCCCGGGTAAGAGGAGGTGTGCAATAAATTTACGAGAGGTGCTTCGAAAGATGGCGGAGACTTTCGCAGATGATTTAATGAGGTTTAGCAGGGAGTTCGTGGCTGGGGTACAAATCGGCGACATACTGTGGAAGGTTGTTGTACAAGGAGGAGAAGTTACTCTTACTCAGGCCAAGGAAATAAGGGCAGATTTNACATGTGTTATGGATGAGAAAACGTTTAAAAACATTGCCCAAGGTAAGTGGACAGCGCTTACGGCTGCCGCAAGTGGGAGGGAAGGAGAGCCAGCACCGCTTGACGTGCGTCTTGGNGAGGGGAAAAGGTTCGATCAATGTAAAACAGAAATTCTCTTTTTTCTGTCACACTTTTTTAACTATTCATGCCCAGAAGTAACGTATTGGAGACCCGAATGTTCTCGGGTAGTTCACGGTGCCCGTGCCATTCCGTTATTCTATGCGCCTGGGTTTCGAAGCGCTTGGTATCAGGTGAGACGTGGCGAAAGAGTGAACAGACGGGGGGAGAAAGATCCATTTCCTCAAGGTATCGTGATAATCCGTGGCAGAGGCTTTGTACAGATTGACAACGTGAAGATGGAAGTTAGTCTAGGAACTGCGCTTTACATCCCGCCTGGGAGTGGGCATACCGTGTGGACCGAAGCCGATGAACCCCTAGAGTTTATCTGGACAGCTTGGGGCCCTGAGGCTTGATCTTTTGCTTTTTATAATGGTCTTAAAATTATGGCGAAGGCTTGGCATGAGGACGGTCGATTTTGGGAGCGGACGGCTCCGTTCCAGTTCTCGGCCCGCCGCTGGGCCGTGGCACCAGAAGAATTGAACGGGTGGTCGCCCTCCTTGGTCTCACCCCGGGGATGAGGGTCCTCGATATGCCCTGCGGGCTGGGGAGACACTCCTTAGAGCTTGCCCGCCGCGGTTTCGTGGTGACGGGCGTGGACCGGACCGCTGCTTTCCTTGAGGAAGCAAAGCGGAGAGCTGCCGCCGAAGGCCTCTCGGTTGAGTTCGTCCAGGCTGATATGCGGGAGTTCCGCCGCCCAGAGACCTTCGACGTCGCCATCAACCTGTTCACGTCGTTCGGTTACTTCGATGACCCGGCCGAGGACAGAAAGGTCTTGGAGAACTTCTTCGTCTCCCTCAGGTCGGGCGGGAAGCTCCTCATCGACGTGAAGGGGAAGGAAGTCCTTGCCAGGGACTTTCGCCCGCGAGATTGGATCGAGCAAGACGGGGCCCTGTTCCTGGAGGAAAGGGAGATCCTCGCTGGCTGGTCG
Organism: Candidatus Acetothermia bacterium JdFR-47; assembly: GCA_002011415.1. Taxonomy (GTDB): domain Bacteria; phylum Bipolaricaulota; class Bipolaricaulia; order Bipolaricaulales; family Bipolaricaulaceae; genus JdFR-47. The sequence goes on along the minus strand of MTNI01000151.1, from coordinate 1,580 downwards.
AAGATCAGGACCCGCTGGATCGTCGTTCGAAATGGGAAGCAGGAGGAGTTCATGCTCACCCTGCGGCTCTACTCCGGGGCCGAGCTTGCTGCCCTGTTGAGGGAAGTGGGATTCGCCAAGGTGGAGATTTTCGGGAGTTTGGAAGGTATCCCTTATGACCAGGAGGCGAAGAGGCTCGTTGCCCTTGCCACTAAGCCGTGAAGATCGTGATAAAGACCTTGACCGAGGAGAACTTAGTCGAAGCCCCAGAGTGGGGAAGCCACCCCTTTAGCTGTAAGTACTGCATTTACTGGGAGCATCCGGAGCTTTGTCTCGATCCGGCCACTGAGAAAAAGGAGGAAGTCTTTCAGAAAAAGCTGGCCTGGCTCCGCCATGTGAGAGCGGAGTTCGGGGCTTGTGGGAGGCTCCTCTACCTCGAGGACAAGGCTGTGGGATATGCCCAGTACGCTCCGCCCCGTTTTCTCCCCAATGCGGCCAATTACCCCGCCGGGCCGGCGAGCGAGGATGCCGTACTGATCTCATGTCTTTTCATACCCGCGAAGGAGCACAGAGGGCGAAGTCTGGGAAGCTTGCTCCTCCGAGACATCCTGGAGGAGTTGCGGGAGAGGGGGATCAAGGCGGTAGAGACCTTCGCCCGCAAGGGAAGCCCCGAGAACCCCGCAGGGCCACTTGAGTTCTACCTCAAGCACGGGTTCCGGATCCATCGGGACGATGAGGAATTCCCGCTTGTCCGGCTTACGCTTTGAGATTTCCTAGGATGGCGTTCGGTAAGGGGTAAGCTTGACGATCGACGACGGCTCCATGGGTTCATCCCGGTGGAGGTCAAAGCGCCCTTTGTCGGATACCCTGCTCCGCTGTCCTGTTTGCCTAGGTTCATTTAAGCGCGGTATTTTCTCGAATTGAGATACAAGGACGTCTCCCCTGTTTCGATACTTGTGATGGGCGTTATTTAGAGTGACTCTGGAAACCAGTGATCTCGCTTTACTGATGCGGAGGGAGCATTAAGCGATTCTGCTTCTACCTTACGATAGCACAAGGAGCCGTGTGAGGGAGGTGAGGCGATGTCCCGTAAGCTGCTCTTCTTGCTAGGTGGTGACGCGGCGTTTGGAGTTGCGGCCCAGGAGTTCGTCCCGGCAGCGGGCGGCCGTGGCGCCAGGGTCGCCCTGCTTATGCAGGGTGGGCACGGGTGGGAGAAGTACGTGCCTCGCTACGTCGAGCCCTGGCTACGCTTGGGCATAGCGGACTTCGGGGTGATTGTTCCGGATGAGGACGGAAGCCTGAATTTGGAAAGGGCGATTCTGACGCTCCGTTGGGCATCCGGGATCTTCATCGGAGGAGGACATACGCCGACCTATCATCGCCTCTACGCCACGGAATCGATCCGCAGCGTGATCCGCGAACGGTACGAAGAAGGCATTCCCATCGCGGGGATGTCGGCTGGAGCACTGATCGCTCCCGAGATCTGCGTGCTTCCCGCCGAGAAAACCGAGGACGCCGTTCCCAAGGTTGTGGCCGGTCTGGGCCTGGTAAGCGATCTCGTCGTAGAGGTGCACTTCAGCGAGCGGAAGGCCCTCCCGGCT
>MTNI01000022.1 GCA_002011415.1 Candidatus Acetothermia bacterium JdFR-47 | reverse complement strand
CCATACAGGTGGTGAGCCCGAGTTTCCTCGCCGAACAGGGCCTCGCGGTGGAAGACGGACGTGTGAAAGAACTTTCCGCCCAAGGAAAAACGGTGGTGTACCTTCTGGTTGAGGGAAAGCTGGTGGGGGCGATTGCCCTCGCCGACCTCATCCGGCCCGAATCTCACGAGGCAGTGCAGGAGCTGAAGGTGATGGGGATCCGGGTGCTGATGCTCACTGGGGATGCTGAGCCGGTGGCCCGCTGGGTGGCGGGAGAGCTGGGGCTGGACGACTACTTTGCCCAGGTCCTTCCACACGAGAAGGCGAAGGTCATCCGCCAGGTCAAGGAGAAGGGGCTCACGGTGGCCATGGTGGGGGACGGGGTGAACGACGCCCCGGCATTAGCGTCCGCCGATGTGGGGATTGCCATTGGCGCGGGAACGGATGTGGCCATCGAGTCCGCGGATATCGTGCTCGTGCGGTCGGACCCTCGGGATGTGGCTGCTATGATCCGGCTTGCCCGGGCCACTTACGGGAAGATGGTGCAAAACCTGGGCTGGGCGGTGGGGTACAATATTTTGGCCATCCCGCTCGCCGCCGGAGCGCTGTACGNGTTGGGGGTACTCCTCTCGCCGGCAGTGGGAGCGGCCCTCATGGCTTTATCCACGGTAATCGTGGCCGTTAACGCCCGCTTCCTTCGGGGTTGATCTAGTAAAAGGGGCTTCCTACACCCCCAAGGAGGCTCTTGCTATAGCCTAAGACCATCTCGATCGCACCTTGCCGGGGGCCGCGACGGACGAGCCGGACGCCTTTTACGGCTACTACACCCTCCACGTCCTGCGCGCAGGCGAGATCGCTGGGATGCTCTCGGTGAACGGCTACACCGGCCAAGTTTGACCGCACACCTGGCACGGGGAGTTCTTGGGCCTCTTGGGTGAGGAACACGACGACTGACACAAGGTGCTTACTGCTGGGAAGGGGGAAAGCGATGCGACAAAGGAGAAGAGAAGGGAAGCTTGCTGACCCTGTCTGCGGGATGAGATTGCACTCCTACGAAGTCGTAGCAACCGCTCGCCACCACGGTAAGGTCTACTACTTTTGCTCGCATATCTGCAAGCACGCATTCGAAGAAGATCCGTGCAGATATTTAAAGCGGGGGCTCGGTGACATGTTGTCTGGGAAGGGAGGCCACGATGAGAGAGGAAAAACTGGGCTGCGCGTTTAAGGTGGATTTGGAACTTCCTTACGAGGAGGCCTTGGAGCGGGTAAAAGCAGCTCTCAAAGAAGAAGGGGTTCGGGGTGCTCATGGAAGTTAACGTGCGGGCTACGATGAAAGAGAAACTAGGCCTGGACTTCCATAACTACACCATCATCGGGGCCTGCAACCCGCCCCTCTCTCACCGGGCTTTGGATTCCGACCTGGAGGCGGGAGAGCGTCTGGCGAGAGTGGCCATTGCGCTGAGCTGACCCCCTGTCGTCAAACCGGGTAGGTACGGGCCTTTCCCTGCTTGGTTTTCTTTTGCCTCTTCCCCCCTAGCAACTAGAATCGCCCATCATGAGGTTTTTATAAAGCTAAGGGGGCTGGAATGGACGATCGGCTTGTCAAAGAACTCCTCATCTTTCAACGGAATGAAATCACCGAGCACTACGTTTACCGAAGCCTTGCCCGAATGGCCCGGGGCAAGAACGCGGAGGTCTTGAAGAAACTCTCCGAGGAGGAGCTCGGGCACTATCGGACCTTGGCCCAGTACACGCGGATCCAAGTGCGCCCACGGCGCTGGTCGGTGTTCCTCTACCTCCTCGCTGCCCGAGTCTTTGGCCTCACGTTCGCCATAAAGCTCATGGAGGCGGGGGAGCAGCAGGCCGAAACCTCTTACGCCGAGGTCGCCGGGGAGATCCCCGAACTTGAAAAGGTCATGAACGACGAGACCGAACACGAGAACCTGCTAACGGAGATGGTAGACGAGGAGAAGCTTGGTTACTTGAGCTCCATGGTGTTGGGGCTGAACGACGCCCTGGTGGAGCTTACCGGAGCCCTGGCTGGCCTCACCTTCGCCTTGCGCAGCGCGCGGTTGGTGGGGCTAGCGGGCCTTGTTACCGGAATCGCCGCCGCTCTCTCCATGGCCGCCTCCGAGTATCTCTCCACCAAGTCCGAGGAAGGACCTAAGGACCCGTTGAGGGCTGCCTTCTACACCGGGGTGGCGTATGTATTAGCGGTCACGCTCCTTATCTTCCCGTACTTCGTCCTCTCTAACCATTACGCAGCGCTGGGGGTAGCGCTCGGAGATGCGATCTTGATCATCGTCGTCTTCACCTTCTTCATGGCCGTGGTAAAAGACCTCCCCTACCGTCGAACGCTCCTGGAGATGGTGACGATTAGCATGGGTGTAGCCACGATCTCCTTCCTCATCGGCTGGTTGGTACGGGTGACCCTCGGGGTGGAAGTTTGATCAGAAGTCAAATGTACCCGAGCTCCAGGGCGATGATCATCCCCGCCCCGAGGAGGAACATCACCGCCCCGGAGACGAGGTGCAGCTTCCCCAGCCGCGCCGACCGCCACCTCTCCGCCCGCGCCGTGGTCGTGAACCCAAAATGCACCCCAAAGGTGATCGCAAGAAGCGGCAACACGAAGATCAGGTTGTAAAAGAGAAGGTACAGGATCCCCTGGGCCCGGGTCGTGGTCTTGGAGAGGAGCGCCAGGATCGCGATATAGGGGCCCGAGGAGCAGGGGAGGAGGAACAGGGAATCAAGCACCCCCACCACGAACGCCCCCGGTACCGACACCACCGACGAGGTGAGTCGCTTCACCGTGGGCCGCCACCTCTGGGGCACCTCGATGGTGAACCACTTGCCGTAGGCGAAGTAGTCCTTCATGTTCCAGAGCCCCAGGAGGATCGCGAGGATCGAGACGGAGAGGATAAACGGCCGCTGCACCCCGGCGGCCTGGATGGCCGAGAAGATCCCCAGGCCCATGAGGAAGTAGGAGATGTAGATCGCCGAGACAAAAGCCAGCCCCGCCTGGAGCACCTTGCCGCGCTTGCCGGCGACGAGGAGCGTCCCGAGGAGCAGCACCAACACGGCAAACGTGCAGGGGTTCACCGAATCCGCGGCCGCGGCCAGGATCACCGCCGGGATGGTGAGCTTCTCCGCCAGGCCCTTGCCCTTCACCCCCTCGACCTTCGTCAGGGGCGAGGGGGCGTCCTCGGCGATGGCCCTCTGGATCGCCTCCTCCAGGGCCATCTCCTCCGCCCTCCCGGCCATGGGGATCG
>MTNI01000176.1 GCA_002011415.1 Candidatus Acetothermia bacterium JdFR-47 | reverse complement strand
GTGAGCACCGCCGCCTCCTCCAGCCGCCGAGAGGCATCCTGCTCCGACAGCACCTGTTTCCCAAGGCGCATGGGCACGAGGGCGCTGGCGGGCGACACGATTTTGCGGAACCGCCAGTTCACCCCCTTGACGAGGAGGACCAGTCGGATCACCTTGATCCCACCGGCAGTGGATCCGGCAGCGCCGCCCAGGACCATGCCCAGGGAAAGGAGGAGCTTGGCCCCATCGGTCCACCCGGAGATGCCAGCCGTGCCGAACCCGGTACAGGTCATGGCGGACACATACTGGAATGAAGCCTGCCGAAACGCCTGCCCCAAGGGCAAGATCACCAAGTTCTCCAGCCCCAAAAACAGCGTCCCTAGAAGGAGGAGGACCAAAAGCCACCGGGTCTGAATATCCCGCCAAAACGCGGAAAGCCCGCGCTGCATAGCCTGGTAGTGCACGGCGAAACTCACAGCCCCCGTGAACATCACGAGCAGCGTGATCATCTCAATGGCGAGTGACTGGTAATGGCCAATGGAGTCGGGCCACACCGAAAACCCCCCGGTGGAGATCCCCGTCATCGCGTGGTTTATGGCCTCCCATGGCGGCATCCCCGCCCCCCACAGGGCCACCACCGAGGCGAACGTGTACAGGGAGAAGATCCACCACATGGTGCGAACGGTGGAGATCACCGAAGGGTGGATCTTCTCCCCCCTGGCCTCGGCGAAGTAGAGGGACACAGCCGAAGCTCCGGGGCCAGCGATGAGGGTGAGCATCAGGACGATCACTCCCATCCCGCCCACCCACTCGGTAAACGACCGCCACCACTGGAGGGAGTGTGGCAGAAGATCCGGCCTGAGCGCCATAGTGAGTCCGGTTCCGGTGAACCCTGATACCGACTCGAAGAAGGCGCTAGTCATGTCGGCGTAGGGGTACAAAGTACCTCCCCCAAGCCGGGCGGAGATCAGCTGAAACGGAAGCGCTCCCACCGTGGCCACGAGGAGCCACCCCACCGCGGCCACGAGGAGCCCATGTTTGAGACGTGCCTCCCCGGCCCGCCGGAAGGGAAGGTAGAGGAGAAGCCCAAGCGCGAAGGCCACCAGGGCGGTGAGCCCAAATGGCCACAAAGCATACCACTCGCCGAAGGCGGCCGCCACCGGTAGGGAAAGCGCCGCCATGGCCCCAACCGTGGGCACAAGCAAGCCCAAATCCCGTAGCACGATGCGTAGGTCTTCTGAGAGCATGGGTTTAGCCGGTGAGCCGCTCGATCAGGGCGCTTGAGGCATGGCCCTTGGAGAAAACGGTAATCAGGTCTCCAGCCTCGATGGCTGTGGTCCCAGAAGGAATGATGGTCTCCCCCCCGCGTTCGATGGCCGCTATGAGAATGCCGTCTGGAATGAGGCCGCGCTGGCCTGCCTCTCGGAGTGTCCTCCCCACCAACGGGGACTTCTCGGTGACGGCGGCCCTAAACACCTGGGCGCCCCCGGATAGAGTGACGAGGTCCTTGATCTTCGGACGCTGAACAGCATTGTACAGGTACTCTGCCACGATCACCTCGGGGTTCTCCATCACGTTAGCCCCGAGCCTGCGGAAGAGCTCGGTATGTTCCCTGTTGTTGACCACGGCCACCAAGGAGGGGATGCCCAGGTCTCCGCCCAGCACGATGACCATCAGGTTGGTCGCGTCGTCGGACGTGGTGGCGATGAGGGCATCGGCCCGCTCCCCCCCCGCCTCCCGGAGGACGTCAATCGAGGCCGCGTCCGCATTCAGCACGAGCACGTCGTACTTGCGCGAGATGGCCTCTGCCTTGCGGGGATCGCGCTCTATCACCGCTACGTTGTGCTTATCACGTAGCGCTATCTCCACCAAGGCACCGCCGATGCCTCCCGCCCCGACCACGATCATGTACATGGCTTCGGATGGTACTCCTCTTGCAAACCCGGGTCAAAACGATCGTTTTGCGCAAGCGGTCTCGCCTGGCTACCATGACCTCCATGGACCGATTGGTCTGTCTCTTGAACCCGCTTGGGTACCTGTTTTTATTGTTTGCGGCCGTGACGGTCCCCGGGGCGCTAGTGGCGGGCCTGTATCGGGAATGGACCGAGCTAGCCCTCTTCCTCTCCCTGGGCGGAGGGGTGGCCGTCCTGGGGGTCCTGGGAGTGCGCCTGAGGACCACGACCTCCCTCAGCCTCAAGGAGGCCCTCCCCTTCACTGCCTTCGCCTACCTCCTTTTCTCCCTCTTGGGGGCGGTGATCTTCCTCTCGGCGGCACCGTTCCTGGACAGCTGGTTCGAGTCCATGTCCGGGATCACCACCACCGGGCTTTCCGTGCTCAATCCAGAAGCACTGCCAAGATCACTTGTCCTGTTCAGATCCCTATACCAGTGGATAGGGGGAGGTGGGATCATCGTCATTTCCCTGGCCCTGCTCCTCCCCCCCGGGCGTACGGCCCTGGCCCTGTACGGCGCGGAGCACGGCGGCGACAACCTGGCTGGGAGCGTGAAGCTCACGGCCCGGCGTGTGGCCCTGGTGTACTTGGCCCTCACGGCTGTGGGATTCGTGGCCTACCTCGCCGCTGGGATGGGTCCATTCGACGCCGGGGTCCACATCCTCTCCACCATATCCACGGGAGGGTTCTCCCCTTACTCTGACTCCATCGGGCACTGGCGCTCCCCGGCGGTGGAGGCCGTGGTGGCGGTGTTCATGCTCCTTGGAGCCACGAGCTTCCCGCTGTTCTGGCTGCTTCGCCCCGGTAAAATCCGGATCCTGACTCGGGAGCGACAGCTTTGGGCGTTACTTTTCATGTCCCTCGGCCTAGGGGCGCTGGCCGGCACGGCCGTGGGCTCGCTTGGGGAAGGGCTGTTCCAGGGGATCTCGGCCGTGACCACCACGGGGTTCGCTTCCACCCCCACCACGAGTTTGCCCCCGGCCTCCCGACTTATGCTCCTCCTGGGCATGATCGTGGGGGGATGCGGTGGCTCGACCGCCGGGGGCATCAAGCTGTTCCGGTTGTTTGCGCTCCTCGCGCTTCTGCGCTGGCTCTTCGCCAAGGCCCGCCTCCCCAAGGAAGCGGAAGTTCCGCTCCGCTTCTTGGGAGAACGCTTCAGCTCCGAGGAGGCCATGCGGATGGCAGCCTACGTGCTCCTCTATTTCGGGATNTTGGCGGTGGCAACCGTGGCGCTGGTATACTGGGGTTACGGGCTGGAGGAGTCGCTGTTCGAGGCCGCCTCGGCCCAGGGGACCGTGGGACTCTCACTCGGGATCACCCAAGGAGGGCCAAGCGGGGTGAAGCTGATCCTGATGCTCCTCAT
>MTNI01000103.1 GCA_002011415.1 Candidatus Acetothermia bacterium JdFR-47 | reverse complement strand
CGCAGGCGCTCAATCCTCGCTATGAGCCGCTGCCGGGCGTTCTCCAGCATCCGCTGCTTGAGGACCGGCTGGAGCGCCGACAGCATGAGAAAAATCCAAAACAGATCGAAGATGGTCACTTCCCACCCCCTTCTTTCCCCTCCTCCACGTCCGGGCCGGCCGAGTTCTCCTCCACCGAGGCCAGCTCCACCGGCCGCACCACCACCTCGCGTCGCTCTCGATCGTAGTCCACCTCGATCGTGCTTCCTTCTTTGATCTCCCCGGCGAGGAGCCTGCGCGCGAGGAGCCCCTCCACCTCCTGCTGTATGATGCGCCGGAGCTCCCGAGCACCGAACTGGGGGGAGTAGCCCCGATCGGCGAGGTAATCTATGAGCGCCTCGGTCCACTTGGGGGTGATGTTTTGGGCCTTGAGCCTCCGCTCAACCCGTTCGAGCTGAAGCTTCACGATCTCGCGGATCTGGTCCCGGGTGAGGGCCTGGAACACGATGATCTCGTCGATGCGGTTTATGAACTCGGGCCGGAAGTAGCGGGAAAGCTCCTCCATCAGCCGGCCCTTCAAAGCCTGGTAATCCAGGGCGTCTGGCCCCAAGCGCAAGTTATCACGGATGATCTCCGCCCCGATGTTGCTGGTGGCGATGATCACCGTGTTGGTGAAATCCACGGTGCGGCCTTTGGAGTCGGTGAGGCGGCCATCGTCCAGGACTTGAAGCAAGATGTTGAACACCTCGGGGTGGGCTTTCTCGATCTCATCGAGGAGTACGATGCAGTAGGGACGCCGCCGCACAGCCTCAGTGAGCTGTCCCCCTTCCTCGTAGCCCACGTACCCCGGCGGCGCACCGATGAGCCGGGCTACAGCATGCCGCTCCATGTACTCGGACATGTCGATCCTGACGATGGCGTCCTCGTCGCCGAACAGGATCCAGGCTAACGCCTTGGCGAGCTCGGTCTTTCCCACCCCGGTAGGCCCAAGGAACAGGAAGCTGGCGATGGGGCGGTTGGGGTCGGAGAGCCCGGCCCGGGCGCGGCGCACGGCCTCGGCCACCGCCCGCACCGCCTCGTCCTGGCCCACGATCCTCTGGTGCAGAAGCTCCTCCATTTTAAGGAGCTTCTCCCTCTCCTCTTGCGTGAGCTCGGAGACGGGTATGCCGGTGAGTCGGGAAACGATCTCGGCCACGTGCTCCGTCCTCACCTCGGGAATGGACTTGGCCCGGGTCTTCTTCCACTCCTCCAAGGCTCGATCGCGCTTCTTCTCCCACTCCTTGAGCTCGAGNTTTATCTCCTCGGCACGGCCGAAGTCCTTGGCCCCTACCGCAGCCGACTCCTCACGCTCTAGTTGCTTTATCTTGGCCTCGGCTTCCTGCACCTCGGGCGGGGGCATGGTGTTGCGGATGCGCACCCGGGCACAGGCCTGATCCAGAAGGTCGATGGCCTTATCCGGAAGGAACCGGCCCCGGATGTAGCGATCGGAGAGCTCGGCCGCGGCCACGATGGCCTCCTCCGTGATTCTGACCTTGTGGTGGGCCTCGAGCCGGTCCCTGAGGCCCCGCAGGATCTCGATGGTCTGCTCCACCGTGGGCTCGGCCACAAACACCGGTTGGAAGCGTCGCTCTAGGGCCGGATCCTTCTCGATGCGCTTTCGGTACTCCCCCAAGGTGGTGGCCCCGATCACGTGCAACTCACCGCGGGCGAGCATGGGCTTCAGGATGTTGGCCGCGTCCATGGTGCCCTCCTCGCCCGTGCCGCCGGCGCCCACGAGGAGGTGCACCTCGTCGATGAACAGGATGATTTGGTCTTGGTTCTTCCTGACCTCGTCTAGGACCTTGCGGATACGCTCCTCGAACTCACCCCGGTACTTGGTGCCGGCGACGAGACCGGTGAGGTCGAGCTCCACCACGCGCTTGCCCTTCAGGATCTCGGGCACCTCGCCTTTGACGATCCTCTGGGCCAGACCCTCCACGATGGCGGTCTTGCCCACGCCTGGCTCCCCGATCAGTACTGGGTTGTTCTTGGTGCGGCGGGACAGGATCTCAATCACAGTTTCGATCTCCTCATGTCGGCCGATCACGGGGTCGAGCTTGCCCTGGCGAGCCAGGGCCGTGAGGTCGCGGGAGTACTTGTCCAAGGTGGGGGTAGAGGAGGGCTCCTCCACACGCCCCTCCTCAGCCCCCTTGCCCACCACCTTCACCACCTGTTGGCGGAGCGACTCGGGGGTGAGGCCGTACTTGCGCAGAAGGTCTCCAGCCAGGCCCTCCGACTCCCGCACCAAGCCGATGAGAAGGTGCTCCGGCCCGATGTAAGAGTGACCAAGCCTTTGGGCCTCCTCGGCCGCGAGCATCAGCACCTCTTTAAGGCGGGGCGAAAGGTCGGGGCTTTTCACCTCCGCCTCGCCTTTGGGCGCGTTGTGCTCGATATACTGCTCCACGTCCTCCNGCGAAAGCTTCAGGGCCCGGAAGATCGCCTGTACCACCTGGGTGTCGAGGAGCGCCAAGAGCAAGTGCTCGGTGTCGATGTGGNGGCTCCCTCGCTCAATGGCCTTCTCCGCGGAGCGCGACAGGGCCTCCCGGGCCGGCTGGGAGAGCCACTCACTGATGTCCACCGCCGTGCGCCTGGGCCGGGGCTCCTCGAAGGGGCCAAAGAATTCACCGAAGAAGTCGTCGAAGAAGCCCCCGAACAGGGACTCCCACGGCGACCGTGGTCCATAGTGCTGACGGTAGCACTCCTCGCACAGGTTAAGCTCCCGAGAAAGGCCGCCCCGCCGCTCGACCAGGCGGTGAGTAGCTGGCCGNACCCCACATATGTCACAGCGCCGCTCCATGCTCGCCTCCTAGTTCAGATGTGCCACAGTGCGTATATCTCGTCGGGATAGTGCTTCCGATAGGCGATCTTGCGTTTCCTAAACAAGGGCAGCAGCACTATCCCGGCCACAAACCCTCCCACGTGAGCCCACCATGCTATGCCCCCGCCGAACTGGGGAGCCACAAGCGACGACACACCGGAGAAAAGCTGGGTGAGAAACCAGACGCCTAAGTATATCACAGCCGGAATTGAGATGAAGAAGGGGAGGAAAAAGACCGGGATCAACGTGATGACCTGGGCCGCGGGGAACATCACAAAATAGGCGCCCATCACTCCCGCAATGGCACCGGAAGCACCGATGGCGGGCACGGTGGAGGAGAGGTTCGTGATGTAATGGGTAAGGCTGGCGGCGATCCCGCACAGCAAGTAGAACCCAACAAACCGTCCGTGGCCCAGCCGATCCTCCACCGCCCCTCCGAAGATCCACAGGGCCCACATGTTGCCGATCAGGTGCATGAAACTGCCGTGGAGGAACATGTT
>MTNI01000135.1 GCA_002011415.1 Candidatus Acetothermia bacterium JdFR-47 | reverse complement strand
GACAAGATCGAAATTGAATACCGACTACCTCAGCCTAAACCACGCAGAGAAGATGAACTTTTGCCCCCAGTTCTACAATCAGTAGCCTCTGGTGGAGGCGACGGGACTTGAACCCGTGACCTCTGGCATGCCATGCCAGCGCTCTCCCAGCTGAGCTACGCCCCCTTACACAAATCTATTTTCCCGGCCCGGCCCCTGTTTTTCAAGGACGCCCGGGCCGCTCTGGGCTCCAGGGGCGTCAAGGTATACTCATCACCGGCATGGAACTTACCCCGATGATGCGGCAGTACCACGAGGCCAAGGCCCGGCACCCAGACGCCATTTTGTTCTTTCACTTAGGGGACTTCTATGAAACTTTTTTCGAGGATGCGGAGCTCGTCGCCCGGGAGCTCGACATCACCCTCACCCAGCGGGATGGGTATCCCATGGCCGGGGTGCCGGTGAGGAAGGCCGACCTCTATATCCACCGCCTTCTCAAAAAGGGCTACAAGGTGGCCCTGTGCCAGCAGGTTGAACGGCCCGGCAAGGACAAGAAGCTCCTCAGGCGCGAGGTGGTGCGGGTGCTTACCCCGGGGACGATCCTCGCGGAGGAGGCCCTGGAAGCGGGCCAGGACATGTACCTTGCTGGCCTATGGCCGGAAGGGGATCGGGTAGGGGTCGCCTGGGCGGAAGCCGCCTCCGGCGAGTTCGCGGCCACCGAAGTGCCCCTCTCGGAACTCCCCAACCTGGTGGCGCGGCTCTCGGTGCGGGAGTGGCTCCTCCCCGAAGGTTGGGAGCCCCCGTGCGAGCTTCCCGGCGCCCACACCCGCAAGGGAAAGGAAGAGTTTTCCCCGCGCGCCCTCCAGGAGCGGTTTCCCAAAGCCCTTTCCAAAGCCCCACTTGCGATCCGGGCCGCGGGGGCAGTGCTCTCCTACCTCCAGGAGACCGTAGGGGAACTGCCGCACCTCCGTCCGCCCCTCCTTTCGGGAGCGGAGGAGGCCATGGTCCTGGACCCCTTCACCCAGAGGTCTTTGGAGCTCCTCTCCCCACTCCGGCCGGAGGGAAGGCTTACAGTGCTCTCCGTACTCGACCGCACTAAGACCTCCATGGGAAGAAGGCTCCTCAGGAGATGGCTCCTCTCGCCCTTGCGGAACCGGGCCGCCATCGAGGCCCGACTGGATGCCGTCGAGGCCCTGGTCCAAGGGGCAGCCTGGGGACCCCTGGCGGACCTGCTGCGCCGGGCCTGCGACCTCCCCCGGCTCCTAGGGCGGGTGGGGACGAGGACCCTCCGCCCCCTGGACCTCCTCGCCCTGCGCCGCACCCTGGATGTCCTACCGGAGATCAGGGAGCATCTTGCGGACCTCTCCCCCCTCCCCGAGCGGCTGGCCGGGATCGCCCAGGCGCTTGCGGCTGCTCCCCAAGGACTGGCGGAGGAGATCGGCCGGGCCCTCTCCGACGAACCCCCGCCCGACCCCAGGGAGGGAGGGCTCATCAAGGAGGGCTATCACCCAGAACTGGATGAGCTCAGGTCGGANGCCGCCCGCCTCAGGAGAGAGATCGCCGCCTTAGAGAAAAAGGAACGGGCCCGCACCGAGATCCCCACGCTGAGGGTGGGCTACAACAGAGTGCTCGGTTACTTCATCGAGATCACCAAGACCCACCTCGCCAAGGTGCCGCCGGATTGGCGCCGCCGACAGTCCCTCGCCGGGACGGAGCGGTTCACCACCACGGAGCTAGAAGGACTCGCCGATCGCTTGACCCAGACTGAGGAGGCAGCCAGGGCCCTGGAAGAAGAGCTGTTCGAGAACCTCTGCTCCCGGGTGGAGGCGGAGCTCCCCGCCCTGGCGAACCTCGGGGAGGCCCTGGCGGAGCTTGACGTCCTCCGGTCCCTGGCCGAGGTGGCCCATAAGCGCGGCTACTCCCGCCCCCGCTTTACCGACCGGCCAGCCATCCGCATCCGCGAGGGAAGACACCCAGTGGTGGAGGAGGTGACCGACTTCGTTCCCAACGACCTCGAGATGGACGAGACCACCCACCTTGCGGTGGTTACCGGGCCCAACATGGCCGGAAAGTCGGTGTTCCTCCGGCAAGTAGCGCTGATTGCGCTCCTGGCGCAAATGGGCTCATTTGTGCCCGCCAAGGAGGCGGTGCTCCCGATCCTGGACCGGATCTACACCCGGGTGGGGGCCTCAGATGCCCTGGCCGGGGGGCTGTCCACGTTCATGGCCGAGATGGTGGAGGCGGCACAGATCGTCTCCGGCGCCACGGAACGGTCGCTTGTGATCCTGGACGAGCTCGGGCGCGGCACCAGCACCCACGACGGCCTTGCCCTGGCCTGGGCCATCGCCCGCTTCCTCGCCGAGCGCATCCGTTGCAAGACGTTGTTCGCCACGCACTACCGGGAGCTCTCGCGCCTGGCGGAGGAGGTGCCGGGCGTCATCAACCTGCACGTAGCGGTGCGGGAGTGGAAGGGAGAGGTGATTTTCCTCCACCGGGTACAGCCCGGGGTGGCGGAGCGCTCCTACGGGGTGGAGGTGGCACGCCTGGCCGAACTCCCCCCCGAGGTGCTCGCAGAGGCGGAGCGTGTGCTCGCGGACCTGGAGCGGGCCGTGCCCCTGGCCCAGGAGCGGTCAGAACAGCTTCCCCTGTTCGGACCTGAGGATCACCCGGTGGTGGCCGAGCTCAAGCGCCTGGATCCCGAACGCCTCTCCCCCCTCGAGGCCTTGGAGATCCTGTTCCAGCTTAAAAAGAAGCTCGACTGACCCTAGCCCTCACCGCGGGCCGGCACCTCTGGACCCCGATGGCGGGGGAAGGGCAAGTACTCCACCGTGCGCGCCTGGCGCACCGGCTGGGGATAAAGCTGCATCAGCTGGAGTACCTCTCTCGGCATCTCTGCCGACACGTTGAGGCCCAGCCGCTTAGCCTCCTCGTAGGTGATAGGGTAGTCGTGGGTCCAGCGCCCTTCGGTCAGGATCCGGGCCAGCTCCTCAGCTTTGTCCTCGGGATAGCGGCCGGAGAGGATCTCCTTGACCGCACTCTGCACCTGCTTGATCGCCTTCTCGGCCGTGTCGGCCAGGATCAACGTGCGGTCGTCGATCCGCTCGATGGGCTTTTCCCTCACGATCTTGAGCACCGAGGCGGCCGGGTACTCCCCAAGCTGGGGGTCCACCGGCCCCAGAACGGCGTGCTCGCACATCACGATCTCGTCCGCCGCAAGCGCGATGAGGGTCCCGCCGGACATGGCGTAGTGGGGGACGAAGGCAGTCACCTTGGCCGGGTGGCGCTTGATGGCCCGTGCGATCTGTAGGGCCGCGAGGACGAGGCCTCCCGGGGTGTGGAGCACGATGTCAATGGGCACGTCCGGATCGGTCAT
>MTNI01000113.1 GCA_002011415.1 Candidatus Acetothermia bacterium JdFR-47 | reverse complement strand
CCCTGGGAAGTAGAAGGCGACGTTCCCAACGTGGTCTTCCCCGAAGGCGTTGCGGTTCTCGGAGACGAGCTCCTCGTCTTCTATGGTGCCGCCGACAAGGTNTGTGGCGTTGCCAAGGCTCGCTTGGACGAGCTCCTTGCCTCTTTAGAACCAGGATNAGCGATGACCAGTGGTCTACACGCGATTCGGCGCTGGCCAAGAAAAGNTTAGAGCGTCGCTCATAGACCCAGCTCCTCCCTGATCCCCTGCATGGCGGAGAGCACGATCTCCACGAACTCCGGGAGCGAAAGCCCCAGGTTCTCGCAAGCGGCGATGTTCTCCCGGGAAGCTGAGCGGGCGAACCCCTTTTCCTTGTACCGGTTGAGCACGTTTTTGGGGGTGAGGCCTCCGAGGCGTTGGGGGTGCACCAGGGCCGCGGCCACGATGAGGCCGGTGAGGGGGTCCACGGAGTAAAGCGCCCACTCCATGGGGTTTTCGGGCGTCTTGTGCCCGGCGTGGGCTAGGATCGCCCCCAAGATCTCCTCGTCCGAAAAGCCCCGGCCGCGCAGAAGCTCCACCGTGACGTGGCCGTGGCGGTCGGGGGCGTCTTTGGTCTCCTCGTAATCCAGGTCGTGGAGGAGACCGGCCAGCGCCCAGCGGTCCGGGTCGCCGGAAAAGCGCGGTGCCAGGGCCCGCATGGCCGCCTCCACGGCCAGCATGTGNTTCACTAGGTTCTTCGTCTTTACCTTCTCCTCGACGAGTGACAGTGCCTCCTCGCGGGTCATCTCTCCTCCTTCGGCGAAAGCTTCTTTGCGGGTTCAAGATAGCGGACCTTGGGGTTGGCCGCCAGGGCTAGCATTCCCTCCCGGTTTACGTGGACCGGCTCCCTTTTCCCGTTCTCGTACTGAACGAGGAGCGGGGGTGGGTCCCCCTCCTGGAGGAGCGGCCTCAGGGCGGGGTCGAGCTTTGAAAGAACGTAGCGGCACAGGTCCGGGAGGGGACAGGCCTGGCAGCGAGGCCTTCTTGCTAGGCAGACCTCCCGTCCCAGGCGGATGAGGTAGAGGTGGAGCTCGGCTTCCTTCCCTTTCGAGACGAGCGGGGCCAGGGCCGAGTGGGGCTCCTCCCGCTCGCCCAGGAGACCCAGGCGCCTGGTCACCCGGGCGATGTGGGTATCCACCGGGAAGAAGGGCCGGCCGAGGCTGAACAACATCACGATGTAGGCCGTCTTTTTTCCCACTCCGGGGAGAGAGAGAAGCCACCGCACCGCTTCCTCGTCGGGGAGGTCCCTGAGGAAACCGAGCGATAGGCTCCCACGTTCCTCCAGGAGGCGCCGCAGCACCTCCTTGATCCTGGCGGCCCGCTGGCGGTGGAGCCCGGCGCCCTGGATCGCCCTTTCCACCTCCTCGACCGGGGCTGAGAGCACTTCCTCCCAGCTCGGGAAGCGCCTCTTCAGCTCGGCATAGGCTCGGTCGCGGTTGAGATCGGAGGTGTTCTGGGAAAGAATGGTCCCGATCAGGAGGTCGAGGGGGTCGCCTCCCGGCCTTTTTTCCAGGGGGCCGAAGGCCCGGTGTAGGCGCTGGGCCACCTCGGCCAGCTTCGCCTTTTTCTCCATAGGGGCGAGGATAGAGGAGGGGTGAGAGGTGGACAAGGGAGGCTTGCGGAAAGACCTGTGGCGAATCGCCCAAGCTGCGCTCGCGGCGGTGACCCCAGAGGGGTGCATTCGCCGGGCCATCAGACTAGACGGGGAGCGACTCTCGGTGGAGGGGCGCGTCTATGATCTCGCGGACGTGAGGCGCCTCCTTGTGGCGGGGTTCGGGAAGGCCTCCGCCCGCATGGCCGCCGCCCTGGAGGAGATCCTGGGTGACCGGATCGCCGCAGGCTTGGTGGTGACGGCCGACGGCTACAAGGTGCCCACCGCGCGGGTGGAGGTGGTCGAAGCCGCCCATCCGGTGCCTGACGCCCGGGGCCTCGCCGCCGCCCGGAGAATCGCGGAGCTCGTCTCCGGGGCAGAGGAAGGGGACCTGGTGGTGGTGCTCATCTCCGGCGGGGGCTCGGCCCTCCTCACCCTCCCTGCCGAGGAGGTCTCCCTGTCTGACCTCATGCGGACGAACGAATTGCTCCTGCGCTCTGGAGCCAAGATCCAGGAGATGAACGCGGTGCGCAAGCACTTGTCGCAGGTCAAGGGGGGGCAGCTCGCACGGCTCGCTTCCCCAGCGCAAGTGGTCTCCCTCATCCTCTCCGACGTCCCTGGGGACCCCCTGGACTCCATCGCCTCCGGCCCCACGGCCCCGGATCCCACCACCTTCCAGGATGCGGCCCGGATCCTCAAGCGCTACGGCCTGTGGGATGAGGTGCCGCAAGGGGTACGGGCCCGCATCGAAGCCGGTCTCCGGGGGGAAGTCCCCGAGACCCCGAAGCCCGGCGACCCCGTGTTCGAGCTGGTTCAGAACGTGATCGTGGGCTCGGGAAGGGTGGCGGCCGAGGCCGCCCGAGAAGAGGGAGCCAGCCTCGGCTACCAGGCCCAGATCCTCACCACCACCCTGGAGGGGGAGGCCAGCGAGGTGGGCAAGGTCCTCGCAGCCCTGGCGCGGGAGCTTGTGCGTTTCCGGCGGCCGATCGCGCCTCCGGCCCTCCTAGTCGCTGCCGGGGAGACCACGGTCACCGTGCGGGGAAGTGGAAAAGGCGGCCGCAACCAGGAGCTTGCCCTGTCGGCGGCATTGGGGATCGAGGGGCTTTCTGGAGTTGCGATCTTGTCCCTGGGGACCGACGGCCGAGACGGCCCCACCGACGCGGCCGGGGGTATGGTGGACGGGGGCACGACGGCCCGTATCCGGACGGCTGGGGTCGATCCGGAGGGGGCTTTGGTCGAGAACGACTCCTACCACGCCTTAAAGGCGGCCGGCGACCTCCTCGTCACCGGTCCCACCGGGACCAATGTAGCGGACCTGTATCTTGTGCTTGCGGGAAAGGAGGACGGATGATCAAGGCGGGAAGCGGAAACGTCCTTGTGGTGCGGTTCCAGGACGGGGAGCTGCTCCCCGAGGGCCTGGTGGAGCTCGGCCTTAAGGCAGCGGCGATCCTGTGTGGGGTGGGGATGCTCAGGGACCTCGTCCTCGCTTACTGGGATGGGGAGAAGTACGTGGAGGAGAAGGTAGCTGAGCCGGTGGAGCTCCTTTCTCTTTCGGGGAACATCGGGGACAAGGACGGCGAGACGATCGTCCACGCCCATGTGGTGGCGGGGAAAAAGGGCGGTGCCGCTGTCGGCGGGCATCTCCGTTCAGCCACCGTGCACAACACGGCAGAGGTCGTGCTCATGAGGCTCCCCGGGATCCGCATGGTGCGGAAGCCCGAACCCTCCGGCCTGGTGGGACTGTATCCGGAG
>MTNI01000042.1 GCA_002011415.1 Candidatus Acetothermia bacterium JdFR-47 | reverse complement strand
GGGCCATCGTGAGGCGTTCGGCTATATAATTTGCCCGGGAGGTGTGGATCGATGGGGAAGTCCCTCTCACTGGCCTTACTTGCGCTAGTTCTCCTCCTTGGGTGGGCGCAATATGGCGTAGGACAGTCCGAGTACGGCGCGGTCCAGCTGCGCTTCTCCGGGCAGCTCACCACAGCGGGAAGTTGCCAGCAGCTGGCCAATGACGTCATCCGCTGCCAGGTCCCGGCCGGGACCCAGGGTTCCCTGCTTTTGACGGCCACGGTCACCCCGAGCGCAAACGTGGTGAACATAACGGCTGTTTCGCTTCCTGTTTGGGCGAGCTTTCAGCCCGTCTCCGGGTACGGGATGGCATCCACCACCTGCAGCTTCGTCCCTCCCGCGACCTCCGTCGGCCAGACCTTCCAGCTCCTATTCCGGGCGAGCACTCCCGCCTACGGGCTTTACGTGGACCTCACGGTGATACTGGATGTGGTCGCAGGAGGCCCTCCCAGGACAGACGAAAACGGTCGCTTTTCCGTGCCCGTAAGCGAGCTTCCCAACACCTACGTTACCGGCACGTTGACCGAGTGTGGCCAACGTCCCCTCCCTGGCGTTCCGGTGGCAGTTACCTTGATCCCCAAACCCGGCATCAGCGTCGTTCGAAGCCCGGGGGACATAAGCGCTGTACGGGTTTCGGTGCCTGAGTATGGAGAGGTAGAGATCGGCGACTTCAGCCTCCTCTCCTCCATGGACATCACCGGCCGCACCTACACCACGATCGAGGTGGGGCAGGTTTGTCTCCGGCCTGCACAACCCCCACCTTCCGAAATAACGCCGACGGCTCCGATCAGTGGGACCACCGATAGAGAGGGGAAGTTCTCGGTGCCCCTTCCCTGGCCTGGGACCTCTGCAGCCGGCCGACTCACCGAGTGCGGGCGAAGGCCACTTCCCAACCAGCCATTCGAGCTAAGTCTGATCCCCAAAGGGGAGGTGATCGCATCCCCTAACGATATCGGCGGTTTCGTGATCTCCTCTCCCGGCTACGAGGACGTAACGATTACCGAGTTCGGCCGTTTCTCCTTCCTCGGCCTCACGAGCTATCTCCTCGGAGACGTGTGCCTCCTCCCGGCCGCAAAGCCCGACCTCATGTTCGGAGAGCGCGACTTCTGCATCGTGGTCGCTCCCGGCGATACGCCCGACGAGCAGGTGTTCACATGGGAGCGCCACTTCCACGAGCAGGACGAGCGCCTCGAGCCCGAAAAAATCCAGGTTCCGATGCGCTGCAAGGTGGGGATCCGATTCTGGGTGGAGAACCCGGGCGACGTACCCATCACCCGGCCGTTTTCGGTGCGGCTGGCAGTGGTGGGCTCTGACGGCCGGGAGCTTGGCCACGAGGACGTGACCCTCCAGCCCTCCGGCTCCACCCTCCCTCAGCGGTGGAAGGTGGAAAAGACGCTCTCGGTGGCTTTGGGCGATGGCCTTCCCACCTTCCGGCTCGTTATCGACCCGGAGAATGCGATCTCCGAAAAAGACGAGACCAACAACACGCGTGAGCATCCCTGCTGCCCTGCCTACCACCAAGAGGGGGATCCCAAGATCCAGGCGAAGGACGGGGTCCTCAAGGTCAAGCCGGACGGCAGCTGGGTGGTGGGCAAGGACAAGCCCCTGACCGTGGAGGGGGAGGCGGTCCTCGGCGCGCCCCGGCCGGTGGCCGCGGCCACCCCTAGCTCGAACTTCCNCACCGAGGTGCCGTGCCCCACGCTCTGCCCCCTCGAGCTGCGCTACGAGTGGGATTTCGGCGACGGCACCAAGGCCACCGGCAAGACGGTCACGCACACCTACTCCAAAAACGGCCACTACACCATCACCCTGACCACCGTGCTCGGGGACGAGCGGAGGACGGCCATCCAGGAGGTGGAGGTCACCGACCGGCCGTTGGTGAGCCTCTCTCAACAGTACAAGCGGGTTTTCGTGCACCGGGTTTCGGTCACCAACGCCTTCACCGCCGTCGTGGAACCGAACGGGAACATCATCGACCGCGTGGACTTCACCTTGAACGGCCAACCAGTCCTAAGCGTCCCGGTGGGGAACAATCGGTTCGTGTGCCAGCTCGACATGGGAGCGCTTAGGCCCTGGCCACAGCGGAATACACTGGTGGCGGTGGCCGTGGGCCGGGACCAGGACGGCAACCCGGTGTCCTCGGATCCGGCATCGGTGGAGATCCCGGTCGCTCCNGTGCCCAGCTGGCTCGAGTGGACCCTCACCCTGCCGCCCGGGCCGGGCCAGGCGCCGCTCTCCGCCCGCCCTCAAGACGGCTCCGTGCTCTACAGCGCCTCCTTCACCTTCCCCTATCCGCCGATTGACATCTCCTACAAGATCCCCGAATGGGTCCCGCTCGTGGACGGGGAGTACAAGGTCAAGGCTAAGTCCGACTTCTCCCTGTTGCTGAGCTCCCTTGGGACAGGCCAGGCGAGGCTTAAGGGCGAGGCGGGGTTTGAGAAGTCCAGCGGCGACTGGACCTTCGGCTTCAGCGGGGAGGTGGAGGGCAGGGCAACCCTGTTCAACACCCCGCCCATCACCCTGACCAGCGGTACCTTCTCCCTGAGCCTGGAGGGCTCGGTCGCAAGGAGCTTCAACCTTTCGGATTTGCCCACACTGTCCCTGCCTCTCAAGGCAGCTACCCGCATCCCCCTAATCGGACGGGGGGTTAAGTGGCTCCTCAACCGCGCCAAACTAGGCCTGGGCCTCTCGCTCGGGCTGGGGGGGAGCGTGTACTTCGCCTCCGCGGACCCCGGTTGCTGCCTTGAGGGGATCGACTGTCGCGGGGATGTCTCCTTGTCCGGTGGGCTCCAAGTGGGCCTCACGTTGGATCTGGAGGTCGTGTCGGCCACGGCCTACGGCGGGGGGAAGTTCACCGCCACCTTCACCGCTCCTGGCGAGGATCTGGGCTTCCTGGACTTCGATTCGCTGACCCTTTCGGGTAAGGTAGGGATCTCCGTCAGCGTGGACTTGTGGTTCGCGGAAGTTTCCAAGGACTTCCCCTTGACATTCAAGTGCCGAATCCTTTCACCGGCCCAAGGCTTCGTCACGGCGCCGGAGACGGAGTGGACCTTCCTCGAGCGGCCGTACGCCACCCCCACCTACTCCACCTTCCGCGGCGAGGCCCAGACGCTCGAGGAGCTGGGCACCGTGGAGCTGTGGCTGGTGGAGGAGGCCTTCCCCCACGCCCGGCCTAGCCTGGTGCGAGATCCCGGGCTCACCATGGTCGCCTGGACCACCGACGATCTAGCTAAACCCTTCCCGCTCGGCCGTGAGATCCTCTGCTCCTTCGGGCCGGACCTGGGCTCCCTGGGCGGGCCCAGGGCGCTCACAGACAACCTCCTCCCCGA
>MTNI01000194.1 GCA_002011415.1 Candidatus Acetothermia bacterium JdFR-47 | reverse complement strand
GTAGTATGGAACGCCTTCGGGTCCTGGCCTACGCCAAGCTGAACCTGGTGCTCAAAGTCGTGGGCCGCCGGGCCGACGGCTACCACCTCCTCCAAACCCTANTGTGCGCGGTGGACCTGGCGGACGAGATCACCCTCATCGCAAGAGAAGAGGGCCTCCNCCTCGTCGCCCCCCCGGAACTCGGGCCGCCGGAGGAGAACCTCTCCCTGCGGGCCGCCCGGGCCCTGGCCGAGGCCACCGAAGCCGAAAAAGGGGCGGAGATCGTTCTAGAAAAGCGCATCCCCGCAGGGGCAGGCCTGGGCGGGGGAAGCTCGGACGCGGCCGCCGTCCTCGCCGGCCTTAACGAGCTCTGGGACCTCAACCTCTCCCCGAAGGAGCTCAGGGAGATCGGGGCCCACTTGGGGGCGGACGTGCCGTTCTTCCTGTTCGAGAGCCCGGCCTGGGCGGAAGGGATCGGGGAAAGGCTTTCGCCGGCAAAGGTCAGGCTGCCCGGGGCGTTCCTCATCCTGGTGCCCCCATTCTTTTGCCCCACCCCCGAGGTGTACCGGACCTTCGACAAGCTTAAGCTTCCACCCTCTTGTCCGCTGCGCCCCACAGGGGAGCTCCTGTTCGAAAACGATTTGTGGCCGGCGGCAGTGCGGGTGAGGCCCGGCCTCGCCCGCCTGAGGAAGGCCCTGGAGGGGGTCCCCAGCCTGGGGGTGGGAATGACCGGCTCCGGCTCGGCACTGTTCGCCGCCTTTCCGGGACCAAAGGAGGCNAAGGCCGCGGCGAGGGCCTTGGAGGGAAAGGTACAAGGGAAGTTGTTCGTTGCGGCTCCGGTTCCCCGGGGGTACAAGTTCGTGGGATGAAGATCGCCATCGACGGACCCGCCGCCGCGGGCAAGACCACCCTCGCCCGCCGCTTGGCCGAAGAGCTGGGGTATCTGTTCGTCCCCACCGGGGCCATGTATCGGGCCGCAGCCCTGGCCAAAAAGCGGGGCATCCCCCCGGACAGGGCGCGGATCGAGGTGCGCGAGGGGGGCCGGATCATCCTGGAGGGGGAGGACGTGACAGACCTCCTCTCCAGCCCCGACCTGGACGAGCTCTCCTCCCAGGTGGCGGTGGACGGTCGCGTCAGACGGCACCTGGTGGCCCTGCAGCGGCAGATCGCCCGGGGCCGGGACGTGGTCATGGAGGGCCGCGACATCGGAACGGTGGTGCTGCCGGATGCGGAGCTTAAGCTGTTTTTGTGGGCCGACCCGGAGGAGAGGGCCCGCCGACGCCTGGCGGAGCGGGGCGGCGACTACGAGGAGATCCTCGCGGCCATCCGCCGCCGAGACGAACGCGACTCCACCCGGGAGGATTCCCCCCTGCGCCCCGCCCCGGACGCTGTGATCCTGGACACCACCAAGCTCTCTCCGGACCAGGTCCTGGCCGAGGCCCTGAGGTTGGTGGAGGAGCGCCTTGCGAAACTGGATCGCTGACCGCGTCCGNGACNTCCTGTACGGCTTCTTCGTCGTGCTCGTGACCCCGGTGATCTGGTTTCTCTTCCGCCTGCGGGTTCAGGGGAGGGGNAACCTGGCCGGGGGCGGAATCCTGGTGGCACGCCACCGCTCCTACTGGGACATCCCCATCCTGTGTGTGGCCTGCGGTCCCCGCCACCGCATCGGCTTCCTCGCCCGGCGGGGGCTCCTTAGGAACCCGCTCTTCGCCCCGTTCGTGTGGGGCTTCGCCACGGTGATCGACCGGGAAGCCTTCGGAGCCCGCGACTTCCGCAAGGCCCTGCGCGCTGCCAAACGAAACCGCATCATCGGCATCTTCCCAGAAGGCACCACCCGCCCTGGGGCCAAGCCCAAGCCCGGGGCCATCAGGTTCGCCGAGCTCTTCCGTCGCCCCCTCATCCCGGCCAACATCGTGCCCCACGGCCCCTANCCCCCCCGCTATCCGTTNGGGTTCCCCCGGGTGGAGGTGCGCATTGGGCGCCCCTTCACCGTGGACGAGCTCGCCCAAGACCTGCCCCCAGAGCTTCCCCGCGGGGAACGGTACCGCCTCCTGGTCGAGCGCCTGATGGAGCGAATCGACGCGGTTTAGTTTGAGCCCGCTCGCCGAGGGGGATAAGATCGAAGAAAGTTTACCCGCAAGGGGTTCGCTGAGTGTGTCAACGAGGTGCGGGCCCGTAAGGGGAAATCCAACAAGGGGTGGTTAGGAATGGCGGATTGGATTCGGATGGAGGACGCGCTCGACGAGAGCGATGTTCGTCTCTTCAGCCGGGGAGATACGGTCAAGGGAACGGTCGTGGAGGAAACCGAGGCCGAGTTCTTGGTGGACATCGGCTACAAGTCTGAAGCACTGCTCCCCAAGGGCGAACTCGCTCCCTTCCACGAGCAGGTAGAGCCCGGCGAGGAGATCGAGGTCATCGTCACCTACATCGACGAGGAGAACGGNACCGTATACGTGTCCGAACGGCAGGCCTTCTTCGCCAAGAAGTACGCGGAACTTGAAAAAGCCTATAGGTCGGGCGCGCCCGTCAAGGGGAAGATCGTCGAGGAGGTGAAAGGCGCAGGATACCAGGTAAGCCTAGGAGGTATCCGGGCATTCCTTCCCGGATCACACCTCGGAAAGGGTGTATCCACCAAGTTCGACCGCCTCAAGGACAAAGAGTTCGAGTTCAAGATCATTGAGTTCTCGCGTCGGGACCGCAACATCGTGGTCTCACGGCGGGAGTACCTCAAGGACCTGGAGGAGAAGCGGAAAGAGGAGCTGTTCGCCTCCCTCACCCCCGGAAAGGTCCTGGAGGGAAAGATCAAAAGCGTGGTTGATTTCGGGATCTTCGTGGACGTGGGCGGCTACGACGGCCTGGTCCACCGCACGGAGATCTGTTGGAAGGACATCCCGGTCCCGCCGGCCGACAAATACAAGCCCGGCCAAACCGTCAGGGTCATGGTNCTGGANGCAGACCGGGACGAGGAGCGCATCTCCCTGTCNATAAAACGCCTGCGCCCCGATCCCTGGATAGGGATCGCGGANCGGTATCCCCCGGGAACCAGGGTCACCGGCAAGGTGGTCTCGGTCACGGACTTCGGCGCCTTCGTGGAGCTCGAGGAGGACGTGGAGGGCCTGGTACACGTGTCCGAGCTCTCCTGGGGGTTCCCCAAGCACCCGAAAGAGGTGGTGCAGGAGGGGGACACCGTCGAGGTAGTGGTGCTGGGGGTGGACGAGAAGCGCAAGCGGATTTCGCTTTCCTTGAGGCGNGCCCAGCCCGACCCCTGGGAAGACGTGGAGCACCGCTANCCGCGGGGAGCGNTGGTGGAGGGCAAGGTCACCAAGATCACCGAGTTCGGCGCCTTCGTGGAGCTCGAGGAAGGGGTGGAAGGCCTCATCCACGTGTCGGAGCTCTCCTGGCAG
>MTNI01000196.1 GCA_002011415.1 Candidatus Acetothermia bacterium JdFR-47 | reverse complement strand
TTCCCGTGTACGTGGAAAACGACGTGAACGCCCTGACCCTGGCAGAGCGTTGGTACGGGGCCGGCCGCAACTTCCGCGACTTCATCTGCATCACGGTAGGAGAGGGGATCGGCGCCGGAGTGGTGATTGGGGGCGAGCTATACCGGGGCGCCGCCGGCGGTGCGGGCGAGCTGGGGCACACCACCATCAATCCGGATGGCCCCCGCTGCCGCTGCGGGGAGCGCGGGTGTCTAGAGGTCTACGCCTCTGACCGCTTCCTCCTCCACCACGCCAGCGCCCTCGGCTACCAAGGCATCCCGGAGCTCATCGCCGCCGCCCAGAACGGCGATGGCACGGCCAGGCAGGTGTTCCACGACATGGGCCGGTCCTTGGGCATCGGCACCAAGAACATCGTCAACCTCCTCAATCCCGAGGCCGTGGTGTTGGGGGGGGAGCGCCTGGACGCAGCCGACCTCTTCCTCCCCACCTTCGAGGAGGAGGTACGGCGGCATTCGTTCCCGAAAGAGGCAGAGGAACTAGCTATCGTCCGAGCTGAGCTCGGAGAGGATGGTTTCCTCGTGGGGGCAGCGACGTTGGTGGTGAGGGAGTTCTTCCGCCTCCCTACGGAGAGGAGGACGACGTGAACCTCCGCGTGACCATAGACGAGNCCGGCCGCCCCGCGGTGGCGATCGGAGAGAGACTTTGGGTTTGGAGGATCGGCATCCGGTTTCCGCAGGGCGGGAATTGGCTGCGGGATGGGGAGGGGGACCTCACCGGGGCAGATTGGGAGGAAGGGAGAGGGGAAGATCGCCTGGGCCAGTTTCGGCTATGGCGACGAACCTACTCCCTGCGGGAAACNCCCACCCTCGCCTTGACCTTGCGGGCTTATCCGGAGGCCGTCTTAGTAGAGGTGGAGCTCCTCCGCGATCTCTCGGGCCTTTCCCTCTCCGACTCCTTCGAAGATGCCACCTTCCTCGCCCCCGCCTTCTCCTTCTCAGATGACATGCGATTCATCTTGGCTACCTTCGGCCTGGGCACTTCCGGCGAGGGGTACCCGGGGGCTATTGGCCCACGGCGGTGATCGGCACAGGACCAGGGGAACTTCCCCGGGAGGCCTTCGCGCCGCTGGTCCTCTTCACTGAAGAGGGGGCCTTGGCGGTCTCCCCGGCCAACTACTTCCTCACCAGCCCCCTGGTACGCGTCCCGGGAGGAGCAGCACGAGGACTGCACGGCTCGGTGGACCGACTCCCCGCGGGAACGTGCCTTTCAACCTTGTTTGCCGTGGGGGAAGACCCCATGGACGCCATCGGGCGCCTGGGCGACCTGCTCCTCCGCTTGGGGGGAAAGAAAAGGGAGAGGGCCGATCATCCGCTCCTCGATAGCCTCGGGTGGTGGAACGCCTATGGAGGCTATTACACGGAGCTCATCCGGCCCCTCACCGCGAGTTCCCTGGAAGAGGTGGTGCGGGGCCTTAAGGAACTGGGGGTGCCAATCCGGTATCTGGGGCTCGATCTGTGGTACCCCTACAAGGAGATCGGCCGGGCCCTGAGGTACCGCCCCGATCCGGAGAAGTACCCCGAGGGGCTAAAGGCTCTCTCCGCCCGCACTGGGCTCCCATACGTGCTCCACCTCTCGGCACTGGCGGAGGAGAACGAATACGGGGCAAGCGGGGACGACCCGGGTGTCTACCGCGTGATCGCCAAGGAGCTCGCTGCAGAAGGTGGGATCGCCGCCTGGCACGATTGGCTCCGGACCCAGCAGCATATCACCCCTGGGCTCCGGGCCGACCCCGAGGCCGCCGAGCGATGGTTCTCCGGCATGGCCAAGGCCTTCGCCGAAGCCGGACTCCCTGTGCTCCTCTGCATGCAGACCATGGGGATGAACCTGGCCTCCACCCACCAGGCAGGGGTAATCGCCGCCCGCAGCCACACGGACTTCCTGTTCAGCTTGCGGGAGGCCCTGGAGCGGGCCGCCTGCCTNGGACACGGGGATCTCCTCGAGGCGTGGATCCATCCGGGGGTACTGCGGCGCCAGAACCTGCTCATGGGAGCGATGCTCTATGCCCTGGGGCTGGCGCCCTTTCACGACCTGTTCCTCTCCCGACCACACCCCGGACTGGGCGGGGATACCCCCTTGCAGGACGCGGTCCTGCGGGCGCTCTCCTGTGGCCCGGTCGGGATTGGAGACGGCCCCGGGATGACCGATCCCAAGCTTTTAAGCAGGCTCCTGGTAGGGGAGACCATCGCCCGCCCAGACCGACCGCCCACCCCGCTCCTCTCCACACTGACCGATGANGTCCAAACCTTCTGGACGGAGACGGCCGCCGGGGACGCGAAGTGGCGATATGTACTGGTCCTCAACACCGCCGAGGAGGAAGTTCCCTTCCGGGTAGCCCTCCCCTGGGAGGAGGAATACCTAACTTGGGATGGTTTCACTGGGCGCCCCGTGGCGGAGATAGCCGGGCGCCTGGCCCCCGGGGAAGTGGCCTACTTTGTGCTGTCTCCCCTGCGGGGCGGGATCGCCCCTTGGGGGCTCGCCGACCGGCTCGTGCCCGCCCCGCAAGGCCACCTGCAGGCGCTGCTCGACGGGAAGGGATGGCGCCTAAACGCACCTGGGGGACGTCTTCTCTTTTGGTCACAGGATCCTATCACCGCCTCCATGGAGGGGGGGCGGACCGTGACCGTGTCGCGTCAGGAACACCTGTGGCTCCTCGACCCGGGCGAAGAGCCCGGTTGGCTGTTCGTGCGTAGGAGGTGAACGGGGTGCGCAAGACATTCCTTATCGGGCTGGCCGTCGCGGTCGGGCTGGGCGTGGTCTCGGGCTGGGCAAAAGGGCCGCTGAACCTGGCCATCGTCTGGCACCAACACCAGCCCCTTTACTGGAACCGGCTCACCGGCGAGTACGAGCTCCCCTGGGTCCGAGTCCATGGGGTGCAGGAGTATATCGACTCCCCCAGGATCCTCGCGGAGTTCCCCGGGGTCCATGTGACCTACAACCTCCAGCCCAGCCTCCTCATGCAGCTTCTCGATTACGTGGAGATCACCGAGGAGGAACGAGCCCAGGGCGGCCTTTACCAGTACATCGGGGCGGTGGACAACCACCTGAAGTGGATCTGGAAATTGGCGACTGATCCCACCACCCTCACCCCCAAAGAACGGGCAGACCTAGAGGAACAGTCGTTCTGGATTAACGGTTACATGTTCGACGATGACTCAAACGACCCCTACTACGACCCCCGCTACGCCCAGCTTCGGGCCCTGAAGAACGCCCGCTCCCTCACAGACCAAGAGCTCCTCGACGCCAGCGGCCTCTTCCTCCTGTGGCAGATCTCGCCGGAGCTCCATGAGGCTTTGGGAATCGCGGACCTGAGGGGCAAGGCCGGGTTCACGAAGGACGACATCGTG
>MTNI01000122.1 GCA_002011415.1 Candidatus Acetothermia bacterium JdFR-47 | reverse complement strand
AGAAGCTTCAGGGCCTCCTGTCGCTCGTCGGGTGGAAGGATGTTGAGGAGCTTCTGGGTGAGCCGGCCGGGGAGCTCCTCCAGGAGCTCGGTGCGCTCATCCGGGGGGAGCTCCAAGAGGACCTCCAGGAGCTTGCGGTCCCGCAGCCGCTCGAGGAGGGCTTCTTCCCGCTCCACCTCTAGCTCGGCGAACACATCGGCGGCCAGCTCCCGGGGGAGGAGGCGGAACGCGATCACCATCTCCTCCTCGGGCAACTCGGCCAGGATCTCGGCGATATCCGGCGGGGGGAACGAGCTCAGGAACCCCCGCAGGCCCCGCCAATCCCTCCGGGAGAGGAACTCCCTCGCCCTGATGACCTCGTCTTCCCTCGGCACCGCTCCTCGGTCGCCCATGTGCGATCGCCCCGCGCCGACACCTTAACCCTCCCACGCCGCCGATCCAGGGCGGGGGAAGCGCTTTTGCGTTCAGCTGCTCGCGACGGCGCTATCCCGATCTTTCCCGAGTTTGTCGCGGTTTTTGCCGTCTTCTATTATGGGAGTCGGTGGAAGACGATGCCCGTAGACGTCGAGCGTATTCTGCNGATTTTCTTCCANGCCTTGGGGGCCGCGGGTTTGCCCGGTGCCTCCTTAGCAGCGGATGTGGTGAANCTAGCGATCGATGGTCTGAAAAAGCACCGCGCTTGGGAAGAGGCGAAGGAGGCCTTGGCGTGGGCCGAGGAGGCGTTCCGCGAGGAAGCGAGACAGCGCGGCTGGGAGCGCCTGGTCGATGCCCTCCTCCAACAGCCCCTCCACGATCTCCCCCTTCCTCGAGAAGGCCATTAGGGCTGCCCTGGCCACCGGCAACCCCGGAGCCCTGGAAGCCGAGCTCCGCGAGGAGATGAAGGCCCTTCCCGGCGTGGAGGACCCAGAATCGGCGGCACATGCCGCGCGGCTCTACATCACCTCTGTGTTGGATGCCCTCTGGAGGATAGAGGCGCTTCGCGATGCGGTGCGTGACGTGCTTTTCAAGGAACACGTGGAGGCCCTGCGCCGCCTGGAGGAAAAGCTGGATCGTTTCCTCGAGTGGTGGCGCCTCCCCCGGGTGCGGGAGCGCCTACCGAGGGAGGAGCTGGTACACGGCCCCCAGCGGGACATCGGCTTCGCAGCGCTCAAGGCGCCCCTGGCGCTGGTGCCCTTCACCGGGAAGCGCCACCGGGCCCTACGGGACGAGCTGGTGGAGTGGGCACGAAGCCTCGGGGGAAGTCCCGGTCGCGCCGGCCTGCGGGTACTTTGCGGTCCCGGCGGCGCGGGCAAGACGCGGCTGGCGGTGGAGACGGCCGCGGTGCTGCTCGGACAGGGCTGGGAGGCCTTCTTCCTCACCCCCGAGCTCCTGCGCCTCCGTGAACCCCAGAAGAACCTCATGCCCGTGCTCCACCACCTGTTCGTCCCTCCCCGCCCCACCCTGTACGTGGTGGACTACGTGGACCACCTACCCGAGGCCGCGTTGAGGGCGGTTTTCCGGGCGCTATACGAAACCGGGGGTTCGCGCCGCCGGCCCGTGGCCCTGATTTTCCTGATGCGGCCACGTCCCGACCCGGAATGGCTCGGCGAGCTCATCGGCTTGGCGGAGGCGGAGCCCGGGTTCAGCGCGTTCCTGACCGGAACGGTCCTCCCCGCTTTCAACGGGGCCGAAGGAGTGCCGGAACTCTCGCCCGACGATCGGGTTTCCCTGTTTGAGCGAGCCAAAGAGGCCTTCATCGGGCTCCGGGGGGAGGCCCCAGGGGAATCCGTGGACTACCCGCCCGAGGCCCTGCCGCAGCGCCCCCTGGCCATCGTGCTCCTCGGCCTTCTGGCCGCCTATGGGCGCCGGGTGCCCCAAAGCGAAAGCGAAATGGCCGTGTTGAAGCACGTGTGGGACTGCTGGGAGAAGGACAAATGGAGCAAGGTGCTGCGGCGAAACGATGGCCTGCCCAGGGAGCTGATCGCCGATGCGCTGGACCACATCGAGGTCACCCTGATAGCCGCCACCCTGGGCCGGAGGTTCCGGACCCCGGGGGAGGTGGCTGCCTTCTGGAAGGGTCACTATCACTTCCGGCACAGGGACCCCACGGGCCGCGCCGTGGACCCCGATTGGCTGGCCGGGGTCCTCCCGGACCTGTTCCCGTCGCCGGGCCCCAGGTCCCGGTGGCTGCTGCCGCCGATCGCCCCGGATCCGCTGGCGGATCTCGTCCTGGCGCGTCGCGGCGATCTGGGGAAGCTGGCCCGGGCCGCACTTCCCACGGCGGAGGAGCTCCGCGGGGCTTGGGAGCGCCTTCGGGATGTGCTTTCGCGATCCCGGGAGGTGGACATCGAAGAGGTGGGAGGGTACCCCTTCTTCGTGGCCCCTTTCCGGGCCCTGCCGGTGCTGAGGCGGCTGTTCAACGTTCATCCCGAGGCCGGGCGGCTTTTGGCCCGGGCCCTGGCCGACTGGTTGGAAGAAACCGCCCGGGACCTCCCCAAGGAGGCCGCCGCCCTCTGGCTGGGGCTATGGAAGCATCATCTGCCCGAGGGCCCGGAACACACTGTGGCACTGCGGGAGCTCTTCGTAGCCTACTGCCGCGCCCGACTCCATTGGGCCACTGAGGACCGTGACCGGGCTTTGTGGCTCAATAACCTCGGCGTGGCCCTCTCCGCCCTGGGCCGGCACAAGGAGGCCCTGGAGGCCACAAGAGAGGCCGTGGACCTCTACCGCGAACTTGTGAAAAAGAACCCCGACCGCTTCCTCCCCGATCTCGCCCGGAGTCTGGGGGCCCACGGCTACGCGTTGCTGGGGGCCGGGAGGGCACCCGAGGCCGCCGAGGCCTTCCGCGAGGGGCTCGGGGCCCTCATCCCCCACGCCCGCCGCCTGCCCCGGGCCTTCGGTCCACTGTTGGATTTTCTGCTCCAGAGTTACCGCCGCGCCTGCGAGGCCGCCGGGCGGGCCCCCGACGACGAGCTCGTGTGGGAAGCGGAAAAGGTCCTGAAGGAGAACCGGGACCAGCGCTGATCCCCTCCGAAAGGGCCCAGACGCCCGGGGCGAGCCCACCCGAGCGGGCCCGTTCCCGTCCCTCTCTTGCGACCCATGGTGCCGGAAACTATGCTAGGACACCGCGGAAGCGCCGAGGAGGTCGGAGTGCGTATCTACGAGGGGAAGCTGAACGGAGAGGGCCTGCGGGTGGGGATCGTGGTCTCCCGCTTCAACCACGTCTTCACCCGGGAGCTCCTGGAGGGCGCGCTGGATCGGTTCCTCCGCCTAGGGGTACGGGAGGAAGACATCCATGTCGCCTGGGTTCCCGGGGCATTCGAGCTCCCACGGGGGGTGAAGGCCCTGGCGGAGACGGGCGGGGTGGACGGGATCGTGGCCCTGGCGGCGGTGATCCGGGGGGCCACCCCCCACTTCGA
>MTNI01000024.1 GCA_002011415.1 Candidatus Acetothermia bacterium JdFR-47 | reverse complement strand
CTGCACACGCAGGATCTGCGGAGGATCGCCCTGGTGGGGACCCCGTGCCAAATACACACCATCCGCAAGATGCAGCTTCTGAAGGTGCTGCCTGCCGACGCGGTGACCCTCACCATCGGCCTCTTCTGCATGGAGAGTTTCACCTTCGACGCCCGCGCCCTGTGTAGCCTTGAGAAGGTCCTCGGCGTGAAATTGGGAGATATACAGAAGCTTAACGTTAAGGACGACGTGATTGTCACTACCAAAGACGGGAAGACGATCCACGTGCCCTTCTACCTGGTAGACGAGTTCGCGCGCCCGGCTTGCTTTGCCTGCCCGGACTTCACCAATGAGTTTGCCGACATATCCTGCGGCGGCCTGGGTTCCCCAGATGGTTACACCACCGTCGTCGTGCGCACCTCAGTGGGCGAGAGGGTCTACAACGGCGCACAGCAGGCCAGGGCCATCCGGGAGCTGACCTTCTCGAGCGCCGAGTCCCGGCGCAACCACATAACCGAAATAATGGCCAAACTCGTGTCCTTCGCCAGCCGCAAGCGGCACCGCGCCAAAGAGACACTGGGAGCTTTGAATGCAGCATAAGAGAGTGATGGTCGTTGGAGGAGGAATAGCTGGAGTCCAGGCGGCCCTCGATCTTGCTGAGATGGGGGTTGAGGTCTTCCTTGTGGAAAAGGGGCCGAGCATCGGCGGCCGCATGGCGCAGCTCGACAAGACTTTCCCTACTAACGACTGTGCTATGTGCATTCTCTCGCCCAAGCTCGTGGAGGCAGGAGCCCACCCCTACATCCAAATCATCACCAACGTTGAAGTGACCGAGATTGCAGGGGAAGCCCCGCGGTTTTGGGTGAGGCTTCTGAAGCACCCTCGCTACGTGAATGAGGAGAGGTGTACTGGGTGCGGAGTGTGTACAGCCAAGTGCCCGGTGAAGATCCCCGACGAGTTCAACAAAGGATTGGGTATGACCAAGTGCATCCGCGTGCCCTTTCCCCAAGCCGTGCCCGCGGTGGCCATCATCGACGCCTCGGCATGCCTCTATCTCACCCGTGATCGGTGCCGGGTTTGTGAGAAGGTCTGCGAGGCTAAGGCGATCGACTACACCCAAAAAGAAGAGGAACTGGAGATCGAGGTGGGAAGCATTGTGCTCGCCCTTGGCTCCGTGGAGTTCGATGCCACCTCCAAAGGCGAGTACGGCTACAGAACCTTTCCCAACGTGGTCACCAGCATGGAGCTCGAGCGCATCCTCAGTGCATCTGGCCCCACGCGAGGGCACGTCACCCGACCCTCGGATGGCCGGGAACCAAAGCGGATTGCCTTCCTCCAGTGTGTCGGCTCGCGCGACGCCCAGACAGGCAATGACTACTGCTCGACCATCTGCTGCATGCAGGCGGCCAAAGACGCCGTAATCTTGGCCGAGCATCTGGGGGAGGTGGAGGTCGCGGTTTTTCTTATGGACGTCCGCGCACATGGTAAGGGCTTCGATGCCTTTATCGAAAAGGCCGAAAAGGAAAAGAACTGTCGCTTCATTCGCGCTCGTCCCTCCTCTGTCGAGGCCGATCCCAGGACTGACAACATCGTGGTGAAGTACTGCACTGACGGCTCTAAACCCACGGCCGAGGAGTTCGATATGCTCGTGCTCTCCACAGGGCTGGTGACGAGCGACTCACAGCGCGCGATGCTTCGGAAGCTCGGTATCCCTTTGAACAAACAGGGCTTCGTAAGGGTGCTGGAATTCGAGCCTGTAAGCACGCTCCGCTCCGGTATCTATGTGTGTGGTACGCTCGCCGGGCCCAAGGACATCCCGGAGTCGGTGGTGGAGGCTTCTGCAGCAGCCTCAGCCGCCGCGAGTACCGTTGCGGACCTTCCGGCAGCGGAGTTCAAGGTGGAGTATCCCTCTGAACGGGACATCCGCGGTGAGCCTCCAAGGGTAGGGGTGTTCGTTTGCAACTGTGGCATCAACATCGGTTCGGTGGTAGACGTGCCCGCGGTGGTGGAGTACGCCAAGACCCTCCCCGATGTGGAACACGCTCAGGAGTTCCTTTTCGCCTGTTCCCAGGACTCCCTGAAGGCCATATCCGACACCGTGAAGGAGAAGAACCTGAACCGAGTGGTGGTGGCTGCCTGCACCCCGCGTACTCACGAGCCACTCTTCCAAAAGACCATGGAGGCAACGGGTTTGAACCCGTATCTCTTCGAGTTTGTCAACATCCGCGAGCAGTGCTCCTGGGTGCATCAGAAGGAATCGGAGAAAGCCACTGAGAAGACCAAGGACTTGCTTAGGATGGCCGTAGCCAAGGTTCTTCTTCTGGAGCCTCTAGCCAAGATGAGCCTAGGGATAAACAAAACGGCCTTGGTCATCGGTGGCGGCATCGCTGGAATGACCGCAGCCCTGGAACTCGCCGCCCAGGGCTTTCCTGTTCACCTAGTGGAAAAGGATAGCGAGCTTGGCGGAAACTTCCGACACGTGCGCTACACCTACAACAGCCAAGAGACGGCAGAGTTCCTGGAGTCCCTCACCGAACGCGTCCAGCGAGAGGAGCGCATCACGCTTCACCTCAGCACCCAGGTAGAAGAGGTCGCAGGGTATGTGGGCAACTTCGAGACGAAGCTCCCGGGCGTGAGCGAGCCCGTGGAGCACGGGGTTGTGATCGTGGCCACGGGCGGCATGGAGGTCGAGCCCACCCAGTACCTCTATGGCGAGGACGACCGAGTTCTTACTCAGCGGGCCTTCGAGGAGAGGCTTGCCTCCGGGGACGCTTCGCTTGGCCGGTTGAACTCAGTGGTGATGATCCAGTGCGTGGGATCTCGGGACGAGGAGAGACCCTACTGCAGCCGGATTTGCTGTTCCACCGCGGTCAAGAATGCCATCAAGTTTAAGAGAATCAACCCCCGAGCCGCAGTCTACATCCTCTACCGCGACATGCGAACTTACGGCCTGAAGGAGCTGCGCTACCGCGAGGCGCGAGAGAAGGGGGTGATTTTCTGTCGCTATGAGGCGGACGAAAAACCGGANGTTTCCACGGATAACGGGTCGCTCGTGGTGAAGGTGATGGACCACATCCTGGGTCGGAGGCTGGTTCTCCAACCCGACCTGGTGGTGCTGAGCACTGGTATCGCGCCCAACCCGGATAACAAGGTCCTTTCCCAGATGCTCAAGGTCCCGCTTGGCCCGAATGGTTTCTTCTTGGAGGCACACGTGAAACTGCGCCCCGTGGACTTTGCCACCGACGGCGTGTTCGTCTGCGGCTTGGCCCACTACCCGAAGGACTTCTCCGAGGCCATCGCCCAGGCCAAGGCCGCTGCTGGACGAGCCGCTACGGTTCTTTCTAAGGCGAGCTTGGAGGTNGAGGGGAGGGTGGCGTTTGTGCACAAGGAGCGCTGCAGCGGCTGTGGCGTTTGCCTGGAGGTGTGTGCCTACCAAGCCATTGAGCTCGATCCGGAGGAGGG